>JANNJO010000314.1:0-3778 GCA_031395755.1 Acidobacteriota bacterium | reverse complement strand
CCGAACCGCAGGTTGTGCGCCCCGGCCACCTTGCTGGTCGCGTTGGAGATGCTGTAGACGTTCTCGGTTGCACCCTGGAACACGCCGGTGCCGGGAACCACTCCTCCAAACCCGGCGATGTTCGCGCCCGGCCGGCCGAAGTAGTCCTGGGTGATCCCACCCTGCAGGTTGCGGAGCCCGATGTCTGAGACCCAATTGCGGCTCAGGCGATCCTCGCCGGGGAGCTCGTCGCCGCCGAGGTGATAGGCATAGTTGTACCCAAACCGGATCTCGTTCACGACCGATGGTGAGAGCACCCACGTGTGTCCCAGCGCGAGGTTCTTCCCGGCCTGCGGCCGAAACTGATTCGTGATCGCACCGGGAATGGTTTGGTTACTGTCGTACCACAGGTACCGCTCGAACAGGCTGTGGCTGGCGTTCAGCACCTGGTCCATTCGGAACGAGACCGTGTCGGTCTGATCCAGGAAGTTCTTAATGGAGATGTAGTTGTTCGGTCCGGAGATGTTCGGCGCCGGCACGTCGCCCAGCTGGAGCGCCGCGAAGCGTGAGATGCGATTCTGCGGAATTCTGTTGCCTTGGAACGCGAGCCCGGTGAGGGGATCCCGGATGGGGACCGCCACGTTCGAGAAGTCGCCCCCTAACCATGCCGGATCCGGCACGTTCGCGAAGTTCACCTCACCCTGCGTCTCCCTGAGCCCTTCGTAGGCGCCGAAGACAAAGAACCGGTTGCGGAGGAGCGGACCGCCGCTCGCGACGCTGAACTGGTTTCGGTCGTACGTCGGCTTCGTGGGCGCAAAGTAGTTGCGCGCGTTCAGCGACGCGTTGCGGAAGTATTCGGCGGCGGACCCGCTGAACCGGTTCGTCCCGGACTTGGTCACCATCGAGACGACCGCCTGTCCCTGGCCGTACTCGGTGGAGAACGAGTTGCGCAGAAGATTGACTTCCTGCACGCTGTCGACCGGCGGGTTCAGCGACATGTTGTTGA
Source organism: Acidobacteriota bacterium (assembly GCA_031395755.1). Taxonomy (GTDB): domain Bacteria; phylum Acidobacteriota; class Vicinamibacteria; order Vicinamibacterales; family JAMQPK01; genus JAMQPK01. The sequence continues at coordinate 2,793 of JANNJO010000314.1, read as the reverse complement.
AGCGCATCGACCGCACGTACACGCCATCGATCGCGTAGTTGGTCGAGCTGTCGCGCCCGCCCTCGATGGTGACGTACTGGTCGCGGCGCCCATACTGCGTGCCTCGCTGGAAACTGCGCGAGGTCACACCAGGCGCAAGCGTCGTGATATTCAGCAGTGTCCGCCCGGTGATCGGCAGCTCCTCGAGCATCCTCTCGGTAATCACGGCGCCGACCGACGCGCTGCCCGTCTGCAGCAGCGGCGCCTCGCCCTGCACGCTCACCGCTTCGGCGATCCCTGCCAGCGAAAGGGTCATCATGGGACGAACCGTTTCGCCAACCCGCAGCACCAGGTCTTTGATCTCGGCAGGCTGGAATCCGGAGAGCTCGACATGGATCTGGTATGTGGCTGGAGGGAGGCCGGGGACGGAAAATCGTCCTTCCCCGTCGGTCACGGCGCTGCGTCGGGCACCCGTGCCGATATTGGTCACGGTGACGGTGGCGCCTGGCAGACCGCCCTGTGTCGCATCCATCACCTGCCCCACGATCGCGGAAGACGCGGATTGCTGGGCAAAAGCCGCGCCGCACATCAGGATCCAAGAGGCGAGCGTGAGACTCGTCACCGATCGGCGCATAACCTACCTCCAGTAATCACACGTGTACGGTGTCGTGTGTGAGGCGACATTACGCTCCCGTCCGGGGGCGGTCAAACCATTTCTGCAGCCGAAGTGAGATTGTGCAGCGCGCAACGCGTGAAGCGTCGGCCTAAGGGGGCCTAATCGGTGACAGCGAGCCTCCCTTACGTGCTCGCCATTACAGACTTGACTTTGGGCGATTGCGGAAGACGATAGAATATCTTTTAAGAGCACCCAATGATGCTGACGCACAGTTCCCCCGCAGCGCTCGTTGCCCTGGTCCTCGCGACAACGCTGACTGCCGCACAGGCACCGCCTGTTGAGCCGGCCCCTCCTGTGACCTTCAAGATGGAGATCAACTACGTCACCGTCAGCGCACGCGTCCTGGACGAGCACGGGAACTTCGTTCCGAATCTCAGGCAGGAGGACTTCCGGATCTTCGAAGACAGGAAGTCACAGACGATCAAGGCGTTCGGTCTCGTCAGGATCCCGTTCGAGCGCCCGGAAAAGCCGCTCTTCATGGCACAGCCAATCGACTCCGATGTCGTCGACAACGCGCGCGGGAACGACGGCCGGCTCTACGTGCTCGCGCTCGACGATCTCCACACCGACCCGCTGAGGAGCCAGCGCGTCAAGAACGCCGCACGACAATTCATCAAGGAAAACCTCAGCGCCAACGATCTCGCGGCGGTCACGATCATCGGGCGGAGCGATGCGGCGCAGGAACTGACAGGCAGCCGGCGGTTATTGCTGGCGGCGGTGGACAAGTTTCTGGGACAGCAGCCGCGGTCCGCGACACTCGAAAAGATCGAAGCGTACAACCGCAGCGTCGGAATCGGCGCCGTCGATCCGGGCGGTGACGTGTCGGATCGGTACCTGCCAGAACGCCTGTCGAACGCCAGGCGGACCTTCAGGACTCTGACGCGCCTCGCCGGCTGGATGGGTGGTGTCCACGGTCGCCGCAAGGCCCTCATTTATTTCGGCGAGGGATTCGGGTACGACATCGGCGATGTCTTCGGGGGCCTGGACAGCGCGACCCAGCCCAAGAAGCCGGATTTAATGGAAATCTTCGATAGCACGCGCGACGTGATTGGCGCCGCGACCCGGAATGACGTGAATATTTATGCCGTCGATCCCCGCGGGTTGTCGGCGGCGGGTGATGAGCTCATCGAGGCGGGCAATCTGGCAGACAGCGGGATCCCATTGGACACGGCTAACCCCAGCTTCGGCAATAATTCCGCGACGTTCAGGTCGGACCTCGGCTCGAGGTCCCTGAATCGCGAGCTGCAGACCGCCCAGGATAACCTCCGTAGCTTGAGCGAGGAAACGGGCGGTTTTGCAACGTTGAATTCCAACGACTTCACCACCGCATTTAATCGCATCGTCGACAAGAACAGCTCGTACTACGTTCTGGGCTATTCCTCCAGCAACGAAAAGCGCGATGGAAAATACCGCGCGATCGACGTACGCCTGGCAAATCACCCTGGACTCGTGGTGCGGTCGCGGAAAGGATACCTGGCACCTCGTGGGAAGACCCAGACTTCCGCTCTTCCCGCTGATGAGGCGCCGGATGTCTCAGCTCAGCTACGAGAGGTGCTCCGCAGCCCCGTACCGGTACGTGGATTGACGTTCAGCGTCACTGCCGCGACATTCAGGGGAGGGCCGCCGAACAATACGGTGGTCGTCACGGTCGAAGTCAACGCCAAGGATCTGGGGCTCATCGAGAAGGACGGCATATTCACAGGCAACCTGGCGGTGGCTCTCGTGGTGGTCGACGCCGATGGAAGACTTCGCGCTAGTGCTGCGCCGACGCTCGCGCTCCGCTTTCGGCAGGAAACTTACAGCCAACTCGCGCAGAGTGGCCGCTTCCGCATCGTCGCACAATTCGCACTGACACCTGGCCGGTATCAACTTCGAGCGGCGGCGCTTGCGGCCGCAGGAAAAAACAGCGGCAGCGTTCAGTACGATCTCGAGGTGCCGGACTTCACGAAAACGCGGCTGTCACTCAGTCAAAAAAACGCCTGCAGCGGCTCGCCGGCTCACACCGGCTGCGGCGGCAGCAATCTTTCAAGCGCGGCCTGCCTAACGGCTTGCGTCAGTCGCTGAGCTGCGGCCGGCTCGCGCGACCAGTGCTGCCAATACAGCATGACATCGACCGCGCAGCCGGGCAGCAGATCGGA
>JANNJO010000277.1:0-18093 GCA_031395755.1 Acidobacteriota bacterium | reverse complement strand
TTGGGATGCCACGGCGCCACCAGGTGAACCTCATGCCCCCTCGCCGCGATACCCTGGGCGATTGGTTCCATAAAGCTCCCGACCGAGTCTCCGGGATATCGCGGGTACGAAGATGCCACCATGACGATGCGCTCGCTCATTGGGGCAGGATCCGCAGGTACCAAAATTTGAAGCTGGCATCCGAGCGCAGCGCGAGGCGATGGACCCCTGGCGTCACGATTTCCGGGATCGACACTCGGTACTCTCCGATGCGCTCACGATTAAAGGTGAGGTCCAGATCGTCGAGATGGTTCCCGTTCAGCGACACATGCACCCTCTGTCGCAGATCGCCGGAGGGAGAAACCGGATCCATGCGCAGGACGACATGGTATGGGCGAGGCTGCGGGAGCGGAACCCTGATGGTGGCCGACGGCTTGGTCGCGATACGCGCCGTCACGTTTTTCGTGACGAGAAGGCCGGACCATCCATCAGCGAAGAGAAGGCGGTCGCGCCGGCCCGCCATGATCGTGGCCGGTTGTCCGTCGGCGAGCGCCTCTCGAGCCACCGCATACGGCATGGCGAATGTCCAGACCGCGGCGAAAGCCAGCAGGCCAAGCAGAACCGCGATCGGACGCATCGCGGCCCTCGTGCTGTAGGGCGCGACGCCAGTCGCGCCGCCCTGCCGTATGGCACTTCGCAGGCAGCGGACACACGTGTCCACCAGCCAGAATGCAGCGACCAGATAGAACGAATACGCGAACAGCGTCAGCCGCCATTCGGCTCCGCCCAGAACGGTCCAGGTCATGCTGAAGGGTACGAGCGATCCGAGGAACATGAGCAACAGGAGACGGCCTTCCGGCTGCCAGAGCCAGGCGACGAGGCCTCCTACCGCGAGGCACGCGAGCATCGTCCCAAGGCCCGGAGACCATTCGTCAAGCCCCACCCACTTGTTGCTGAATGGATACACGAAAATCCCGAGCATCGCGTTGTCTGCGGCCGCAACGGGTCGGGTGGCGAATTTATCGAGGGAGTAGCTGACCGCGCTGATCGGCGTGGGATCGGGCACGCCTTCGCGCTTGAGATAGAAATCGGTGTGGTTGTTGATCGCATACAGAGGATCCCCCGTCGCGATGGCGCAGTTGATCAGGAACGGGGAGACGAGCGCAGCCGTGATGACGACGGCAAGGCCAAGATGGCGGCGGATCGCCGGAGCTCGCGTCGCGAGCAGCCAGATCACGGCGGGTGCAATGAGGGCGATCGATGTGATTCTGGTCAGGCACGCGCCTCCGCTCAGCAGTCCGGCGATCGCGGCGTTCGCGTTGTTGGGGTGTCGTGCGAGACGGGTCCATGCCCACGCGCAGGAAATCGCGAAGAAGGCGAAGAGCTCATCGCGCCAGCCCCCGATTGACCATTCGATCGCGCTTTGATCGATGCCCAAGGCTGCCGCGGCTGCCAGGCCGACGGCCGGCGACGCCACGTGTGCGCCGAGCGCGTAGGTCGCGACGATCGTCAGCAGCGCAAAGGCGATCGACGTCACGCTGACACCGACGTCGGCGCCGCCTGTCAAAACGAGCCCGACCCGTGTTGCTGCCGGGAACATCGGCTCCCGCACGTGCGCGGCGTAGAAGTTTCTCATCTGCCGCGCGTACTTCAGGTAGTTGATCGGGTCGCCGCCCACGTAGGGCTCTGCGACTGGCCGCCATTGCCAGTCAGGAGTCAGCAACGAAGCCGCCGATCTCACCGAAGGCTGCATGGCGGCGAGCCAGCGCGGGTGGTCGTACGGTCCGTAGGTTTTGAAAAGGGCGTCCAGCCGCAGCAGCGCGGCGTAAAGCAGAATGCACGTGAGCAGGGTTGGCACAACCAGCTTGCGCCAATGCCATGAGGACACGGTGCATTCTATCGCCTTACGCCAATCGCCACCGCCTATCACCCACCACGAGATAGAATGCCCTCGCACTGATGGGGATCCAACGCGTCATCGTCTGCGAAGCTCAGGTCCCCTTCGTGCGGGGAGGTGCCGAGTATCTGGTGAGAACGCTCGTCACCCAGCTGCAGCAGCACGGATATCTCGCGGAGCTGGTGAGCATTCCGTTCAAGTGGTATCCGAAAGGCGAGATACTGGCGCACGCCGCCGCGTGGCGTCTGATCGATCTGAGCGAGAGCAACGGCGAGTCCATCGATCTGGTCATCGCATCAAAGTTCCCGACGTACTTCGTCCGGCACCCGAACAAGGTCACGTGGCTGCTGCATCAACATCGGGCGGCGTACGAGCTGTGCGGTACCGACTACAGTGATTTCGAGCACACCGAAAGCGATGTCGGCCTGCGCGAGACGCTGGTGAGAACCGACACCGGGATGCTGCGCGAATGCCGTCGCGTGTTCACCATCTCACGAACGACCTCCGATCGTCTCGCAAAATACAACGGACTCGCGTACGACCCGCTCTATCCGCCGCCTCCGTTCGCGCATCGATTCGTCCCAGGTCCGTACGGCGATTACGTGCTGTACATCGGACGCATGGAGTCGATCAAACGCCCCGATCTGGCAGTGCGGGCGATGTCGCAGGTCGATCGTCCGATACGTCTGGTGATGGTAGGAGAGGGCACGCAACGGGCTCGCACCGAAGAGCTGGCAGAGTCGCTGGGCCTGTCGGATCGCGTCGACTTCGCAGGGGCCGTCGACGAACAGGGGCTGATCGACCTGTACAGAGGTGCGCTCGCCGTCGTGTACAGCCCCTTTGATGAAGACTACGGGTACGTGACGCTGGAAGCCTTTTTGGCCCGCAAGCCTGTGATCACGACCACCGACGCGGGGGGACCGCTTGAATTCGTCGAAGACGGCACGAACGGCATCGTCACCGATCCCGCGCCCGAGGCGCTGGCGGCGGCCATCAATCGTCTCGCCGTCGATCGTGGCCGGGCCGCCAGACTGGGCGATGCGGGTTTCGAGCGTGCGCGATTGGTCACGTGGGACGGCGTCATCGAGAAATTGGTCCAGAGTCCGGAGTCTCGATGACCAAGCTGATCATCCAGATCCCGTGTCTGAACGAGGCGGCGACGCTGCCGGCCACGCTGAGCGAACTGCCGCTAAGTATTCCAGGCATCGATCAGATCGAGGTCCTCGTCATCGACGATGGGTCGACGGACAAGACCGTGGAGGTGGCGCGCGCTGAGGGCGTGAAGCACATCATCTCGCTCCGCAACAGGCGGGGGCTTGCGACCGCGTTCACCACCGGCATCGACGCAGCCCTGAAGCTCGGCGCCGATTTTATCGTCAACACCGACGGCGACAATCAGTACTCGGGTCAGGACATTGCCGCGCTGGTGGCGCCCCTCGTGAAGGGCGAGGCCGATATCGTCATCGGCGATCGCAACGTCGCCGCGCTGCAGCACCTCTCGTGGACCCGAAAGCGGCTGCAGCATCTGGGAAGCTGGGTCGTGAGGCAGGTGTCGAACACGCGGGTGCCCGATACGACGAGCGGCTTCCGGGCCTACACGCGGGAGGCGGCGCTGCGGATGAACATCGTGTCGGAGTTCACCTACACGCTCGAATCAATCATCCAGGCGGGCAAGAAGCGGATGGCGATTGCGCACGTGCCCATCCGTTCGAACGCGCGGACGCGGCCCTCGCGCCTGTTCGACAGCGTCTGGGTGTACATCAAGCGCTCGGCGTCGACGATCGTCCGCATCTACACGATGTATGAGCCCTTCAAGGTGTTCACCACCATCGGGCTGCTGACGTTCGCGGCGGGCCTGGCGATTTCATTCAGGTTTCTGTACTTCTATTTCAACAACGACGGGAGCGGGCATCTGCAGTCGCTGCTCCTCGCCGCGGTCCTGATGATCGTGGGCTTTCAGGTGCTGCTCATCGGCCTGGTCGCCGATGTGATTTCCGCCAATCGCAAGCTGCTGGAAGATCTGCTGTATCGCGTCCGATCGATGGAGCTCGGCGGGCCTAACCGCGCGCCCAAAGAGTAACGCCGGCCGGAACGGACGCTGTACGAACACGTCCGGCTTGCAGACGGATCCGCCTCCCGGTCACATAGGTCGCCGAGTGGCACATGAACGAGCCGGGATACGTCGCGGCAAGACGTGTTCGTACCGCGTCAGTTCCGCCTTGCAAGCGACGTGTCCCGGCTCGTGATTGATCCAGCGGCGATTCAGACCGCGCGTGGATGTACGAAAGCGATGAGACGCGCGAGACTAGCGTCCGCTGAAGATTGTTGCCACCATCTCGCCGATCGCGAGGCAGGACGTAAGGCCCGGTGATTCGATACCCGCGACCTGAATGACATGCAGGTTTTCGGTGTCGCGCCTGATGAGGAAATCGGCAAAGGTGTCATCCGGCCCATGGAGCTTGGCGCGAATACCGGTTCCGCCCGGCTGCAGGTCTGCCAGCGAGATGTCCGGCAGGAGAGCGCGCGTCGGTCCGAGAAACGCGTCGAGAGGCAGACGGTCTCCTTCGTAGTCGTCCTTCGAGGCCTGAAATGTGGCCGTGGGCCCCACCAGCACGCTTCCCCACGTGGTCGGCGTGAGGTGCACGCCCAGGCCGGATCCGTCAGCGTGGGGAAGAGGATAGACGAGCCCGTTTACCCACGCACGTTTCGACGCCGCGAGCTCTGCGTATTCGCCGCGGCAGGGCCTGATGCGGAAAGTTTCACCACCCAGCATCGCGGAGACATCGTCTGCGTAAAGACCTGCGGCGTTTACCACGGTACCGGCGGCGAACGTCTCGTGCGGAGTCTGCAGCTGCACGCCATGACTCAACTGTTTTGCTGCGATGAGGGATGTGCCCACGAGCAGCGCGACGTCCTGCTCGCGGCAAAGCCTGGCGAGTGTGCCGACCAGCGCCTCGGTTTCCACAATGCCGGTATCCGGCGACCAGACCGCTGCAACTGCGTGGACACGGGGCTCTCGACGCCGCACGAAATCCGCATCGACCATCTGCAGCGATGCGGCGCCATTCGCGATGCCGCGGGCGAAAAGCGCCTCCAGATCGGCCATCTCGTTCTCGTGCGAGGCGACGAGCAGCTTGCCGCAACGCCGGTGGGGAACGCCGTAGCGCTCGCAGAATTCGTAGAGCCGGGGGCGCCCCTCGATGCAGAGCCCCGCTTTGAGCGATCCCTGCGGATAGTAGATGCCGGCATGGATGACGCCGCTGTTGTGCGTGCTCATGCCGCTCCCGGTCCGTGATTCCTTTTCGATCACGCAGACGGTTGCGCCGAGCTGCGCCAGCGCGAGAGCCGACGCAAGGCCGGCCACGCCGCCGCCGATGACGGCGACGTCAATTTCATTCATGGGCACCCATACGATACGATACGAAGCTTATGCTCGCCCAGAAAGTCCCGCTTCTGGATCTCAAGGCGCAATACGCGCCGATTCGTCATGACGTGCTCGAGGCCATGACGCGGATTTGCGACACCCAGCATTTCATCCTCGGTCCCGAAGTGGAGGCGCTGGAGCGGGAGCTCGAAGCGTTTCTCGGAGTTCCGCACGCGGTCGGCATGTCGTCGGGAACCGATGCGCTGCTCGCGGCGTTGATGGCGCTTGGAGTCGGCGCGGGCGACGAGGTCATCACGTCGCCGTATTCGTTCTTCGCGACCGCCGGATCGATTGCCAGGCTCGGCGCCAGGCCGGTATTCGTCGACATCGACCCTGCGACCTACAACATCGATCCTGCCGGCATCGCGTCTGCCATCACTCGCAGGACCAGAGCCATCATGCCGGTTCATCTGTTCGGCCAGAGCGCGGAGATGGCGCCGATTCTCGATGCCGCAGCCGGGCCGGGCGTTCCTGTGGTGGAAGACGCCGCGCAGGCAATCGGCGCGCGGTATCGCGACCAGTCCATTGGCGGCCTCGGCACGTTCGGATGCTTTTCGTTCTTTCCGACAAAGAACCTTGGCGCGTTCGGGGACGCCGGCCTCGTCACCACGCGCGACGCGGCGCTCGCCCGCCAGCTGCGCGCGATTCGGCAGCACGGCGGCGAAGTGAAGTATCATCACGATGCCATCGGCGCGAATTTCCGGCTCGATGCGCTTCAGGCCGGCATCCTGCGAGTAAAGCTGCCGCACCTGGAGGCGTGGACGGCCGCGCGGCAACGCAACGCGGATCGCTATGTGGCGTTGTTCGCGCAGGCGGGTTTGGCCACCACGGTGCGCCTGCCGGTGCGTGCGGCCCAGCGGACGCACATCTACAATCAGTTTGTCGTTCGCGTTCCCGAGCGCGATCAATTGCGCGCGTATCTCCAGACGCAGGGGATCGGAACCGAAATCTATTACCCGGTGCCGCTCCACCTGCAGCCATGCTTCCGAGGCTTGGGCTATGCCGCCGGAGCGTTTCCTGTCGCCGAGACGGCGGCCAAGGAGGTGCTGGCGCTTCCCATTTACGGGGAGCTCAGCGACGCGCAGCAGTCGTGGGTCGTCGACGCGATCCGAGTGTTTTTTCACCAGAGAGCCTAACGAATGGATTTGTTGCAGCGTATCAAAAGCGGGGAAGCCCGCGTCGGAATCATCGGCCTCGGCTACGTCGGATTGCCGCTCGCCGTCGAGTTCGCGAAGGCCGGCCTGCACGTCATCGGGTACGACGTCGATCAATCGAAAGTGGACGCCCTGAGCGCCGGGAACAGCTACATACCCGACGTCCCGTCCACGGAGCTGAAGGCGGTCCTCACGGCAGGCACGTTCCGCGCGACGACCGATCAGCGAGAGCTGGCGAACGTCGATGTCATCGACATCTGCGTCCCGACGCCCCTGAGGAAGACGCGCGACCCGGACTTGTCCTATGTCGTCAAGGCCATCGAAGCGACCGCGGCTGTTCTTCGCAAAGGCCAGCTCGTCATTCTCGAATCGACGACGTATCCGGGCACCACCGAAGAGGTCGCGCAGCCTGCGCTCGAGGCGGGAGGCCTGAAAGTCGGCCGGGATTTTTATCTGGCGTTTTCACCTGAGCGTGTCGATCCGGGTAACCAGACCTATACAACGAAGAACATCCCGAAGGTGGTCGGCGGCATCGATCAGGCGAGCACCGATCTGGCCGCCGCCCTCTACGGAAAGGTGGTCGGGAGGGTCGTCACGGTCGCCAACACCCGTGTCGCCGAGATGGTCAAGCTGCTCGAGAACACATTTCGCGCGGTGAACATCGGCCTCGTCAACGAGATTGCGCTGATGTGCCATCGTCTGAACATCGATGTCTGGGAAGTGATCGACGCGGCAGGCACGAAGCCGTTCGGCTTCATGCCGTTCTATCCGGGACCGGGCCTGGGAGGCCACTGCATTCCCATCGACCCGTTCTACCTGTCGTGGAAAGCCCGGCAGAGCGGTTTCGAGTGCCGATTCATCGAGCTCGCCGGCCACGTGAACAGCTCGATGCCCGACTTCGTGGTGGAGCGCGTCACCGACGCGCTTAACTCGGCGAAGAAGAGCATCAACGGGTCCAGCGTTCACATGCTCGGCGTCGCGTACAAGAAGGACGTCGGAGACGTTCGCGAGTCACCGGCGCTCGACGTGCTGGAGCTTCTGCACCGCCGCGGAGCACAGTTGAGCTACAGCGATCCGTTCGTGCCGACATTGAAGATTGACGGTCTGGCGCTCGAATCCTTGAAGCTGGAAAAAGCCGACGCGGACTGCGCCGTGATCTGCACCAACCATTCGGCGTTCGACTACGACGCGATCGTGAAAAAGTATCCGCTGATCGTGGATACGAGAAATGCGCTGCGGGGACGGACAGAGAAGGGGATCTTCAGGTTGTAGGGATTGGGGATTAGGGATTAGGGATTAGGCGTGACACCCGTGATAGAACAAATCCCCAACCCCTAGTCCCAAATCACTTCAGTGTTCCGGCCAGCGGACTGCTGGCGCTCGCGTACATCCGCCGGCCCATGCGGCCGGCGCGGTACGCCAGCCGGCCGGACTGGACCGCCAGCTTCATGGATTCCGCCATTGCGATCGGATCCTGCGCTTCGGCGATGGCGGTGTTCATCAGCACACCGTCGGCGCCGAGCTCCATCGCGATCGTCGCGTCCGAAGCCGTGCCGACGCCCGCATCGAGGATGATCGGCACGCGCGAAAACTCGCGGATGATCCGGATGTTGTTGGCGTTCTGGATTCCCAGCCCGGAGCCGATCGGCGCGCCGAGCGGCATCACCGCGGCGGCACCGGCATCCTCCAGCTTTCTGCAGACAATCGGATCGTCGGTGGTGTAGGGAAGTACCACGAAGCCCTCCTTGACGAGCACCTTCGTGGCGACGAGCAGCTCTTCGTTGTCCGGAAGCAGCGTTCGTTCGTCGCCGATGACTTCCAGCTTCACCCAGTTCGACAATCCCGCCTCGCGGCCGAGCCTTGCCGTCCGCACGGCCTCTTCAGCCGAGTAACAGCCCGCCGTATTGGGGAGCAGCGCAATCCGGGACGTATCGATGTAGTCGAGCAGGGACTCTTTGGTTCGGTCGCTGATGTTGACGCGACGCACCGCGACCGTGACCATCTCAGCGCCCGACGCTTCATGGGCGCGCTGCATGACGGCGAATGATGAGTACTTGCCGGTCCCGACGATAAGCCGGGATTGGAACGTCCGACCGGCAATCACCAATACATCGGGATTGGGGATGAGGAGTGGGGTATTGGTCATCATGAGCTGCCACCACCGACAAAATTCACGATCTCGATCTGATCGCCTTCCTGAATCTGCGTGCTGTCGTAGTTGGCGCGCTTGACGACGTTCAGGTTGTGCTCGACGGCCACACGGCGTGAATCAACGTTCAGTTGCGCGAGCAGGGCGGTCAGCGTGAGCGGGCCGGCGACGTCGCGCGGGTCGCCGTTCAAGACGATTTTCATTTTAGCTCACGAAAGCGGTTCGTGATCGGGTAGCGGCGATCCCGCCCGAAGCTGCGCGGGCTCACCTTGACGCCCGGAGGCGCCTGCCGGCGCTTGTACTCCGCGGTGTACAGCATCTGCTGCACCCGCGACACGATTGCGCGCGGCGCCACGCCCGCGGACAGCTCGTCGACCGACTTCTCCTCCTCAATAAGCCCGGTCAGAATCGCATCGAGTTGATCGTAAGGCGGCAGCGAGTCCTGATCCGTCTGATTCGGGCGAAGCTCCGCGGTCGGCGCCCGTGTGATCGTCCTGTCGGGGATGACTTCGCCGACCGGTCCCTCTGCCAGCGGCGGCCGGTGACTGTTCCGCCACCGCGACAGCCGATAGACCTCGGTCTTGTAGATGTCCTTCAGGACCGAGAAGCCACCGCACATATCGCCGTACAGCGTGGCGTAGCCCACCGACATCTCCGACTTATTCCCGGTGGTGAGGAGCATGAGCCCGAATTTGTTCGAGAGGCCCATCAGCAGAAGGCCACGAATCCTCGCCTGCAGGTTTTCCTCGGCGACGTCGCGCGGCCGGCCTTCGAACACCGGCGCCAGCGTGTCCTCCGCGCCGGTCATCATGCGCCCGATGGGGATCGTCAGCAGACGGATGCCGAGTCTGTCGGCAACAGACTGCGCCTCTTCCATGCTGACCTGGCCGGTAAACGGCGATGGCAACCGCACGCCGAGCACGCGCTCGGGGCCGAGCGCGTCGACGGCGACGGCCGCGCTCAACGCCGAATCGACGCCACCGGACAGACCGAGCACGATTCCCGGGAAGCCGTTCTTGCCGACGTAGTCGCGCAGGCCGACAATCAAGGCGCTGTAGGTATCCTGGAGATGCTCGCCCAGCGGTTCGACGCGGCCGGGCTCGCATACCCATCCATCATCGGTACGCGCCCAGCGTGCGATGTCGATCGATTCTTCCCATCCGATCATCGACCGCACGAGATCGCCTTTGCGATCCACGACGAACGAGCGTCCATCGAATACCAGCTCGTCCTGTCCGCCAATCTGGTTCACGTACGCGAGAGGGCGGTCCGCCTCGCGGGCGCGCATGCGCGCCCGCTCGAGCCTCGTCGAGAACTTCCGTGACTCGAACGGTGAACCGTTCGGAACCAGAAAGAACTCGGTGCCCGCGCGAGCGAGATGGGCCATGATGCCGGGAGCCCAGATGTCCTCGCAGATCGGCACACCGATCTTGGCGCCGCGAAAGTTGACCGGCTCCGGCATCGGGCCTGGCGCGAACACCCGCTTTTCGTCGAAGACCCCGTAATTGGGAAGGTCGCTCTTGAAGCGCGCGGTCGTCGCGCCTTTGTCGATCACGATGGCCGCGTTGTACACCTCGCCGTGTTCCCGCCAGGGCGTCGTGGCGATGACCGCCGGGCCACTCTGGCTCTCGCGAACGAGGCGATCGATCGCGGCATGGCACGCGTCGACCACCGACGGGCGCAGCACGAGATCTTCCGGCGGGTAGCCGATGACGGCGAGCTCCGGGAGCATGACGAGATCGGCGCCGGCGATCGCAGCTTCGTCGCGCGCCTGTCGGATACGGGCGAGGTTGCCTTCGATATCGCCGACGGTGGTATTCAGCTGCGCGAGCGCGATGGTGAACTGCACAATCGTGCGAAAAGTCTAGCATGCACTAGAATGCGTCTCGAGGAGACGCATGAAGATCGGAGTGCCGACCGAACAGCTTCCTGGCGAGCGCCGCGTTGCACTCGTGCCCGCGTCGATCGCCCCGCTGAAAAAAGCCGGCTTCGACGTGCTGATCGAACGCGGCGCCGGTGAGCGCGCAGGCTTTCCAGATGCGGCCTACGTTGAAAAAGGCGCGCAGATTGCCGAAACTCGCGGCGAGGTGTTTGGCTCCGACGCCCTCCTGCAGGTGCGCGTCGGGGATCTGGCGATGATGCGCCGGGGACAGGTCGTGATCGGGATGGCCGATCCGCTTGGATCACCAGAGATCGTCCTGGAGCTGGCGTCGCGGGGCGTGACGGCGTTCGCCCTCGAGCTGATCCCGCGAATCACCCGCGCGCAGAGCATGGACGTGCTGTCGTCAATGGCGACCATCGCCGGCTACAAGGCCGTGCTGCTGGCTGCCGGCACGCTCCCGCGAATGTTCCCGCTGCTGACGACCGCTGCCGGGACCGTCACGCCGGCGCACGTCTTCATCGTGGGCGTGGGCGTGGCCGGGCTGCAGGCCATTGCCACGGCGCGCAAGCTGGGCGCGGTCGTTGAGGCGTACGACGTCCGGCCGGCGGTGAAGGAACAGGTGCAGAGCGTCGGCGCGAAGTTCGTCGAGCTGCCGCTCGAGACCGGGCAGGCCGAAGACAAAGGCGGGTACGCGAAGCCGCAGGACGAAGCGTTCTATCAGCGTCAACGCGAAATGATGGCCCGCGTCGTCGCCGCGAACGATGTCGTCATCACGACGGCTGTCGTACCGGGAAAGAAAGCGCCCATCCTCGTTACGGCCGACATGGTGCGCGGGATGGCTCCCGGGTCAGTGGTGGTGGATCTCGCGGCGGAGCGCGGGGGCAATTGCGAGCTGACGCGTGCGGATCAGGTCGTCGTGGAGAAGGGCGTCACGATCCTCGGGCCGACCAACCTGCCATCGACCGTGCCGTATCACGCGAGCCAGATGTACGCGAAGAACATGACGACGTTCCTGCTTCACCTGGTGAAGGACGGCGCCGTGAAGGTCGACACCAGCGACGAGATCACGCGCGACACGCTCATCGCTCAAGGTGGAGAGGTCGCGAACGCTCGCGTGAGAACCGCGCTGGGGCTGCCGGAGCCCACGCCTCATGGAATTGCCTGAACGTCGCGGCCGTAGCGTGAAGGTCACGAACGGCGTAGTTCAGGAAGCTCTGAAGGCGTTCGAAGAAGGCGTCGAGTTCTCCCACCGTCCTGTTGTACGGGCTTCCGCCGGCGAGCGCCTCGCTCGAATGAAAGATGACATTCAGGACCGGCTCGCCCGAATCCACCAGCCGTCGAGCGAAGGTCTTCATCTCGTCAAGAGATGAGTAGGACGGACGAAGCCATACGGTTTTCACGACACGCAGGAGCCGCAGGGCTCGCTTGGTCTGATACGGCTTAGGCGCGCGTCCGTAAGCGCGTGCGAGCCATTGTGGCACCCGCCGGTTCAGCGCCGCCGACACCGGGACTTCGAGCAGCGAACTGTTGCCCGGCCGCACGGCCGAGTTGTAGGAGAGCCAGTACGGCGTCAGCGGGGCGTCGACGAAGTCGGGGCCGCCTTTGTGCGCCTCGTAGAACAGGGGCTGCACGCTGGAGTCCACCAGGTAGCCAGCGTCCTCCAGCACTGCGGTATGCGATGCATGGAAGCCGAAGCGCCCCGACCGATAGGACACAGGCGCATACCCGGCGGTACGTTTCACCGCGCCCGTCAAGCTCGCGAGCTGGTGCTTAAATCGATCGTCAGAAAGCTGCAGTGCGTACGGCAGTCCCTGCGCGTCCTGCGGGTCGCACGGCGGGGTCTCCCAGACGTGATGATGGGCACCGATCTCGCAGTCGCGCCCGGCCGCAAGGTTGCCAAGCGTGTCAGCCGATCGCGAATCGATTGCGACAGGATGGGTGATGAGGTACGACGGCTGCGTCCCGCATCGCAGCAGACGCTCGTGCAGCCGCGGAAGCGCGTAGATGTTTTCGTATGTGGGGTTCATGCGCGAAGCGGCGCTCCACTGATTATCGCCTTCGGTGTCGATGCCGATGATCAGGTAGGACATCAGCGGTCCTGGTCCGAATCACCGAACGTGACGTGCCACGTCTTTGTATCGGCGTAGAAGGCCGGTCCGACCGGAACGGCATTCACCTTTGCGACAAGCTGGACGCTCGAGGCCACACGAAAATATCGCTGGTCCTGCATCGCGCCTCGAAAGGCCGCGTTCATGGCGAACGCCCGGATTCTATTCGACCCGGCCTCCCGTGAATCGCGCTCCATGAATCGCAGCAGCGCCGGAAAGGTCTCCCGATCGTCCGGATCGGCGAGAAAGTCGATCAGCGCCGTGACGCGTCCCCGCGGTTCGTCGCTGTGGCGGAATACGGCATAGCCGTCGATGCGACCTTCGCGCTCGAGTGCGATGAGCGAATACCCGAGATGGGGCAGCTCGACGTATTTCCATTCGAGGTAGCGGGCATCGCGGCGCACCGCGAAAGCGAACTTCGATGAGACCCGTTGCCAGAGGTCCGTGAAGCGCGCATCGAAGTGATCAAACCGGCGCACGCCGGGATCGATCGGGCCGCGTTCGCGAAGGGCACGCACGACCGGTGCGGCAAGCACTGAGACGACGCCGTTCACGACGGGGGGCCAGCCGGGCCTGAAGAACGCTCGGCGCGACAGCGGTTTCACGAGGCAGGGAACGGGGCCGACGTCAGGCCACTTCAGCTTTCGAAACAGGCGATGCGAGCCAACCGACAGCCCCATTCCGAGCGACGCGCCGCTATGCCGGTCCCAGGTTTGAAAAAGCAGCTCGCCCAGGCCCTGGCGCTGGCGTTCCGGCGCGACCATGACGTCCATCCCCCACGATGCGTCGACTTCGTGACCCGCAACCGAAAGGCGCACAGGCATCGTCGCGTACTGGCCGACAATCTTTCCCCCATCACGCGCGATCCAGATCTGCGGCCCGTCCGCGTTGGGGTTGCGGACGTACTGCCAGTCCCAACGTTCGGCGCTGGCATCGGCTCGTGCGCCGCCGAACACGCGGCGGAACAGCGCGTCCACTTCAACGCGATCGTCAGCGCGATACCTGTCGACCTTCACGGGGTGGCTATCGCGTCAGTCCTATTGCCCGAGGCGTGCCTGGCTCAGCGTCAGCACAAACGAACCGACGGTCAATTCGGACTGAAGCTTGACCGGGACGCGGCTCGGGGTGTCGCTGACCCACAAATGGATGGGCCGTCCGGTGGGCCGCCCGTCTTCACCAAACAGGGATGTCCGGATCCGGAAGGTCTGAAACGGCCCGGCGGCGGTGTTCAGCGCGTCGGTCCCCTCGACGTTGACCTGCGCGCGATACGCGTGTCCACCGGTGCTCACGGGAATGGTCTCGCGGACTCCCACCTTCAGCGGCAGCGCTCGGATGACGTAGATCGCCGACAGCGCATCCTGGGTGAACGCCGGTACGTTGAGCTCCCGCTTGCCGCTCTTTGCGGTGACGTTCTCGAACGTCGCCTTGCGCGCGGCGTTGTTGAAGGTCGTGACCTTCATCTGGTGACGCTGCCCTTCTTCGCTGTAGACGCCTGCTCGCTGCGGGAGCAGGGTGTACACGTCCATCAACACATCGGCCTTGTAGTACAGCGTGTACAGCTTCGACACGAGCGGTGTCGGCCGAGCCTCGGCGACGACGTAGTAGGCGAGGGAGTTGTATGAGGGCCGCTTGCTCTGCACGTTCAACGTCACCGTGCCGGCCGTGACATAGGTCGAGTACGAGACGTCGTAGGTGAGCAGCTCGCCCGGCTTGAACGGCACGCGCACTTCGCCGCGCGGCTTCGCGGCGGCCTGCGTCGATGGCGCGGGTGTTCTGGCTGACTGGCCTGAGATCAGTTGCGCGCCGGCAAGACACGCAAGCCCGAGCGCGAGAGTTTTCTTCATCCGATTTTCCAGCCGTCCTCTTGGAGGCGCCGCATCTGATCCATCGAGCGCTCGATGAGCTCGGTTGGCTGATCGATGCGCTCCACCCGTTTCTGGCCGGTACTCGCTGTCATGACGAGGAGGAAACCGGCGCCGTTGTCGTCGCGGCAGATCTCGTAGCTGATGTGCTCATTGCCCCGATCGAACAGCCAGATCACTCGATTAAATTAGCATAGGTGGCGGCACCGAGGAGCCCGGCGCCCGGATTCAGAATCACCTTCACCGGTATGCGCGCGGTCAGCGACTCCATAGGCGCCTTGGCCAGAAACGACTCCATGAATATCGGCCAGCGCAGCGCCGGAAGAATGCGCGGCGCGATGCCGCCCCCGAGATACATCCCGCCCGTTGAAAGCACCGTGAGTGCCAGATTGCCGGCTGCCGCTCCGTAGGCTGACACGAACACGTCCAGCGTCCGCACACAGGAGGGACACCGATCTTCGAGCGCCGCGCGCGAGATCGCCGCAGGGAGGTCGTCGGCGGCCGGAAGCGGCATCAGCCTGGCGCACTGATGCGCGAAGAGGAGGCGATGGATGTTGGCGAGCCCCGGCCCCGACACGACCCGCTCGATATCCGTGCGCCCGTACTCACGAGCGAGCGCATCGTGCAGCCGCTGTTCGTCGCCATTGCGCGCCGCGAAGTCCGCATGGCCGCCCTCAGAGGCCCGTGGAACGAGGCGCCCGCCGATGTTCGGCAGCACCGCGATGCCGAGACCTGTTCCGGCGGCCATCAGCGCCGCGTTGCCCGACGGATCCGGATCACCTTCGCGCAGCACCTCGATCTCGTCGCAGGTCAGCACGGGCACTGACCAGGCGAGGGCTTCCAGATCGTTCAGAAGATAGGCGCGCGGAACCCGCAATTCGTGCCGTATGACGTCGACATCGACAATCCACGGAACGTTCGTGAGCCTGGCGCACGTGCCGGTGACCGGGCCGGCGACGCCGAAGCTCGCCGCGCTGATGTCGGCCGCGCTCGATCCGGCATCGCGAAGAAATTGTGCCGAGAGCGCCCCGAGATCGGAGAAGTCGAGCGTGCGGTACGAGCGCGTCATGACGACGTCGGGCCGGGCGGCGCCGCGGGCGAAGAGGCCCATGAGCGTTTTGGTTCCACCGACATCGCCCGCCAGCAGCATCCCGACGATTGTACGGGCGATCTGCTTGACATCCACTCGGACCTCAAGCATTCTCGCGCCACTCGTGTCGAATCCCCCCGGCCATCCGCTCGCCGATCACGTGGTCGTCTTCACCGGCAAACTCTCATCCCTCGGCCGCAAAGAAGCGCACGCGCTGGTGGTCCGCCTCGGCGGCTCGGCCGCCGACGAGGTGACCGCAAGAACCACCATGGTGGTGGTCGGCGCCGAGGGCTTTCCGGGAGCAGAGAAGAGCCAGAAGCTGCGCAAGGCGGAAGACCTCGGCCTGCGGGTTGTCAGCGAGAGCGACTTCTGCAGGATGTCCGGCATCCAACCGCCCGAAGCTCTCAAGCAGCAGTACTACGCGCAGCGCGATCTCTTGAGCATGTATGGCCACCCCAACGCGGCTGCCGCGTTCGGGGCCCCGGCGGGGGGCCTGCGCGAAGACCATCTCCGGTACCTTCAGAAGTGGGGGCTGATTCGGCCCGTTCTGCGTACCAACAGCGAGACGTACTACGCGTTCTCCGACCTTCTGTTGATTCGGCAGGTCAGCGCCGAGCTGGAAGGCGCGCCGTTCCGTGCGGTCGTGAAATCGCTGCAGGCCGCGCGGAGCGGGCAGCTGGCATTCGATTTCCGCATCGATGCGGAGCCGGCGCGCATCATCAAGCTGAAACGGCCCAAGCCGAAGGAGGCGGGTAAGGACGCACCAGCGCCGATCACGGCGCCGCAGACGCCCGCCGAGGAATATTTCCTGAAGGGCTCGACGCTCGATGTCGACGAGTCGCGCCACAATGCGGCGGCCAACTGGTATCGCAAGGCGCTCGAGATCGATCCGTATCTCGTTCCGGCCCTCATCAACCTGGCCAACATTCATTATGGGAAGGACGAGCTCGCCGAAGCGCAGGCGCTCTACGAGCGCGCCATCGGCCTGGATCCCGATTTTTTCGAGGCGCACTTCAATCTGGGCAACATCTACCACGATCTCGGCCGCTTTCACGAAGCGGCGAGCTGCTACCGCGCGGCGCTGGAGCTGAACGCCCAGTACGCCGACGCGCATTTCTACCTGGCGATTACCCTCGAGAAGACGGGCCACTCCCTGGAAGCGAAACCTCACTGGCGCGCATACCAGCAGTTGTCGCCGAACGGAGAGTGGGTGGAACTCGCGCGCGAGTTCTCTGAATAGGGATTAGGGATTAGGGATTAGGGATTAGGGATTAGGGATTAGGGATTAATACCCGTAGTCGTCGACCGTCCGCTTCTTCGGGATCCGTCTCACCTTGTAGAACGAGCAGTCGGGGCACCACGCTTCGGCGTCGAAGCCCGTCGTGCCGGCCATCGGCTGCACGTCGCGATGGCCGCAGAAGTCCAAGGCGTTGCCCTCTTCCGGCGGCTTGCGCCAGCGGCAGCTGTGGTATCGCTGAACGGCCGCGGAGTGGACCGGCGTCGGCGTCTCGACCGGCGTTTCCACAACGGCGGGGCTGGCGACTGGGTTAGTGGAATCGTCGAACATAAGTACCTGTCTGTCCCTAACGAGCGCGGAACGTGATGATGCCGCGGACGGGATCGTAAGGAGAAACGCCCACAGTGACCCGGTCGCCCGGGACGACCTTGATTCGGAAGCGGCGCATCCGACCGCTGAGCTGCGCGAGCACCTCGTGCCCGGCGTCACATTGAACGCGATAGAGACCCCCGCTGTGCACTGCCACCACCGTTCCCTGCATGTCGATCAAATCGTCTTTGCTCAAACTGGCTCGAAGTCCTTTCCAAAACCGTCGTGTCCGTCTTGAGGCGGACCTTCGAGCGATGCACTCGCTCGCAACGATTGTGCCACAAACACTGTTTAGCCGCCCAATTTTCGCACGGCATCTTCGACCTGAGATGTTAAATCCACGTAGTTATCACCACTTAGCCGGATTGGCGCGCCGAAGGTGACCGTGACAGGCCCGGGTTTCGCCATCTTCCATGTCCGGTGCAGCACGCGATCGATGCCTTCCAGCCGGACCGGAACCACGGGCACATCGAGTCGCGACGCCATCATGCCGACTCCCGGGCGGAACGGCGCAATCTCGCCGTGATCGGTGCGTTTTCCCTCGGGGAAAATCAGCACGGAAAAGCCCTCGGTGAGTAATTCTCCGGCATACCGCAGCGTCTGTCGTGCTCCCGCCTCGCGCTGCGGTAACGGGAATGTGTTGAAGAACGCCGCCGACAGCCAGTAGTTCAGGCTGTTGGTGAACCACTGCGTGCGCGTGTGCTGCTCGGGGAAAAAGTGCGGCTTGAAAAACTCTTTGGCCATCGCCGTCGCGACGCGGCGGCGCCATCGGCCGGGCAGCGCGGCGAGAATGACCGGCCCGTCCATGTGGCTCTGGTGATTAGCCGCGAAGATCACCGGGCCTTCAATGTGTTGCAGATTCTGCAATCCCTCGACTGTGATCCACGCAAATACACGTGTCAGCGGGAGCAGGACCACCGCCTGGCTGATGGCGCGCATCGC
>JANNJO010000271.1:0-6553 GCA_031395755.1 Acidobacteriota bacterium | reverse complement strand
TGCTGCTTATCGTCGGGGCCGATGTGCCGCTGCGCGAACCTGTCCGGAAAATCGATGGGCATGGAATACGTGCTACTTCACAAGGTCAGCGTATTGATCGCTGGTCATCAGGCCGTCGATCTCGCCGGGGTTGCTGAGCTCGACCTCGAACAGCCAGCCGGAGCCGTGCGGATCGGTGTTGACGGTCTCCGGCTTGGTGTTGAGCACCGGGTTCGCTTCAACGACTTTGCCGGTGGCGGGGCTGTAAATCTCGGAGACAGCCTTGACCGACTCGATGGTGCCGGCCGCCTGCCCCTGTGTGACCGCGCGCCCCACCTCCGGCGACTCGACGAACACCACATCGCCGAGCTGTTTCTGTGCGTAATCGGTGATGCCGATGCGGCCGCGGTTGCCCGAGACGATGATCCATTCGTGGTCTTTGGTGTATCGACGGTCGGCTGGATACATGTGTCAGCTCCGGGGACGTTTGAAAAACTGCGACGAGACGACGCGCGCTGGCGTGCGGCGTCCGCGAATATCAATCTCGAACTCGGATCCGATTGCGGTCGCCGCGATCGGAAGATACGCGAGCCCGATGGCTTTCTTGAGAAAAGGCGTCTGCGTACCGCTCGTCACGATGCCTTCGGCGCCGGCGGCGTAGACCTTGTACCCGTGACGTGCGATGCCGGGGGCAGTCATCTCGAAACCCACGAGCTTTCTCGTCAGGCCTTCGCTCTTCTGGCGCTCGAGCGCCGCCTTCCCGATGAAATGCCCCTTGTTCCAGCCGACGACCCATCCGAGGCCGGCCTCGAGCACGGTCGTGGTTTCGTCGAAATCCTGTCCGGACAACCGCATGCCGGCCTCGAGGCGCAGCGTGTCGCGGGCGCCCAGGCCCACCGGCACGATGCCCGCCTCAGCTCCGGTTTCCAGAATCGTGTTCCACAACCGCTCGGCCGACGCAGGCGGAATGAAAATCTCGACGCCATCTTCGCCGGTGTAACCGGTCCGGGAAATGATGCTGCGAACGCCTCCGACCTCGCCGTGCGCGAACCAGTAGTACTGGATCGATGCTAATTCGACGCTGGTCAGCTGCTGCACGATTCCGAGTGCAGCGGGCCCCTGCACGGCAAGCAGGGCGTATCGCGAGCTCGAATTGACCACCGCCACGTCGCCCGCCTGGCGCGTTTGCTCGGCGATCCATTTGTATTTGTTTTCGATGTTCCCCGCGTTTACGACGAGCATGTAGTGGTCGCCCCCCAGCCGGTACACCAGAAGGTCGTCGATGAGCGTGCCTTCGGGCGTCGTCAGGCCGGACAATTGGGCCTGCCCGAGGTTGAGTTTGGCGGCGTCATTGGTGGAGATTGTCTGTACGGCGGCAAGCGCGTCCTTGCCCGCCACTTCAATCTGCCCCATGTGGCTGACGTCGAACAGGCCGGCTTTCGTGCGGACGGCGAGGTGTTCGTTCACGATCCCGGAGTACTCGACCGGCATGTCCCACCCGCCGAACGGCACCATGCGTGCACCATGGGCGCGATGGCGGGCGTTGAGCGGCGTTTTCTTCAGTTGCTCGGTCGAAGGCTGGTTCATGGAGGCGCGCGGGAGAGCTGCCGAAACTGTCAAGGTACTATGCGGCTGCGCGCGGGTCAAGCGATCTGACGAGCGCTCGCCTGTCAGATCGGGCAGCTTCGGCCGTCAGCGCTTCAGAAGGACGACCGCAGACGTGTTTGTTGCCGGCTGAGACGCCCTGTAAATTTCTCGACGCCCCTGTAGCTGGCGGTCAATGAAGGCGCCAATCCCGATCGACACAACGAAATTCCCAATCGTATCCCTCGGCCGCCAGACTTCGTCCTTGAACGCGATCCGCATGGCGGCGGCGTAGAGCCCACCGATGATCATGCCCTCCCAAACGGGGTCGCGCCGCAGCTGCTCGATCCTGGCGATCGACGCCTTCGGGATCACGACAGGTGTTCCTCGTCTGAGTACGGTGAGCTGCGCATTCTCGACCGTCAGAAGGCGTCCCGAAATCTCGCCACCGCGCCGAGCCAGCTCTTTGACGCGGATGGGAGTGTCTGCGGGCAAGGCCTGCACCGCCGCCCAGTCCTGGGCGGAGAGCGATGAGCTAACCAGACACAGCATCAAGCTGATGACGATCATTCCTCGCATGAGTTCCTCCGATCATAAATACGCAGGCTCACCGTTAAAAGGCTCAGTTAACCGAGGTTTCAAGCTCAGCGCTGATGATTCGCGCGTACTCTTCCGGGGCCGCAACCCCTGTAACGAGGCGGCCGTTGATGAACACGGTGGGTGTGGCCGCCAGGTGAATAGTCGAGGCACCCTTCAGCGCCGCATGGATCTGATGACGATACTTGCCGCTGTCAAAGCAGGCGTTGAACGCCTGGGCGTCGAGGTTCAAGGTGGCGGCGTGTTTCTTGAGATCAGCCGGCGTGAGAGCCTGCTGGTTCGCAAACAACACGTCGTGGTATTCCCAGAACTTGCCCTGGTCCTGGGCACATCGAGCCGCCATCGCCGCCGGCACCGCGTTCTGGTGCATCGGAAGGGGAAAGTCCTTCCACACGTGCTTGACCTTTCCGTCGAACTGCGCGAGGACCTCTCTCAGGACTGGCTGAAATTGTTTACAGTAAGGGCATTCGAAGTCGGAGAACTCGATCACTTCGATTCGCCCTTCCCCTTTGGTGGGGTCCGTACTGGCAACCGGGATCGCCTGACGCGGGGGCTGCAAGTTAATCACGACTGGTCTGGGCTGTTTTCTCGCTTTGGCGATGAGGTCCGCAATATAGCGGGCGCGCGCCGCTTCCTTCTTCCGATCCTCCAGGAATTGCCTAATCAGAGGAGAGACGGCGGCCGGGTCGACCTGACCCGGAGCTTGTCGATTGAGGACCTCTTGAATGTCTGCCTCGGTCACGGGCTGGACTGTGAGCACTCGCGCCAGCAAGTTCTCGACGGTCGTCTTGGCTCTGTCGGCTTCTGCTTTCAGCAGGCGTTCGCCGAGCATGAGGCCGAGCATCGCCTCGCGGAATTCAAAGAGCTGCTGGTTCAACTGGAAGAGCTTTCGCGGGTCCTTCGTCCTGGAAAAGGCCTCCACATCGGCGAGCGTAATCGTCTCGTCGTCGATCACCGCAGCGATCGTGTCCTTCGGGAGGCTATTGATGGAATCGGGCGCCGGCTGGGATTGGGCGAACGCCGGGACCGCCCAGAGCAGAATCGCGATCAGAAAGCATCTCATGACTGTCTCCCTTCACGTTGACTAACACTGGCCGTAGCTGCCCCAGCCGATCGCGTACCTGGACTCTGTGTAGGCGTGTAACCACTTGTCGTACGCCCAGTCCCTGAAACCGGCCGGCGATCCGCAGCCCATGAAAAAAGCGCATCCGATCCCCCACATTTCCGGACAAACCGAATCGTGGTATTTGCATCCCGGCGCAACCCAGCCGTGGTAGGTGTAGCGGCCCAGCACCTCAACCTCCTGCCACGTGACTTCGTAAATGCGTGGAAGCGAGTCCCCTTCGGGCACGCACTCCGTGGTCTGGCCTTCGTTGACCACGACGATGTCCGTCAGGTACTGCAGGTCCCATCCCATCCGGTCGTTGTACCGCTGAGGGATGCAGTTGCCGTCGTTGCGATCGCTGCAGCCGGCGCCGCAGTTCCCATAACAACTGCCGACTTCTTTGCCGTTCGGTCCTGGCCTCCACGTATACCCGTCCTGATACCAGGAGTAAAACGACTGGGCCGAGGCCTCCGACACCAGCCCGACGACGAGCAGACAGACGAGACACATGGCCACGAGGGGTCTAATCGAACACATACGAACCTCACAATTTCTGGACCCGCGCATGACCCCGCAAGGCACTTGCCCTGCCCCGCTTCCGCTCGTCCGATGTGCCGTGTGCGTCCGGCATTAGCTCTCAACCGAATAATCCGGCAACCCCTCCTGCGCCGACGCGACTTGAAGACGACGGGCGTACCGGAGATAGGCCTGCAGCGTGTGATAGCTGATTCCCAGCGCCCGGCACGCCTTCCGCTTGTTCCTTCCACTCCGTTCGAGCACGAGCCTGACGTAGCGACTGCCCCACGCGCGCAGCGTGTCGTTCCGCATCATCGAGGGCAGCAGCACGTCACCGTAGCCGGCGTGAAGCCGCACCGGGAGATCGCCGACCTCAATCGTCGCGGTCCGCGTGAGCGCGAGGGTGCGCTCCATCATGCGTTCCAGCTCGCGGACGTTGCCCGGCCAGTCATACATCAGCAATGCGTCGGCAGCCGGGCGCGACAGATCCAGACGGCGCGAGTGACGGTGCCGTTCCAGAAAGTACGTCGCCAGCT
The DNA here is from genome assembly GCA_031395755.1 of Acidobacteriota bacterium. Lineage (GTDB taxonomy): Bacteria > Acidobacteriota > Vicinamibacteria > Vicinamibacterales > JAMQPK01 > JAMQPK01. The sequence continues at coordinate 2,236 of JANNJO010000271.1, read as the reverse complement.
CCAGGATGTCCTCCCGGCGGTCTCGCAGCGGAGGCACGTGCACCTCGATGCCCGCGAGCCTGTAGAAGAGATCGGCCCGGAATAACCCGGCCTCGACCAGGCCGGACAGCCCTTTGTTCGTGGCGGCGACGACCCGTGTATTCACGCGATGGACGCCGTTGCCGCCGACCCGCTCGATCGCCAGGTCCTGAATCGCGCGCAGCAGCTTGGCCTGAGCGGACGGAGACAGATCGGCCACTTCGTCCAGAAACAGCGTGCCCGCGTCGGCACATTCGAACTTGCCGCGGCGCCCCCGCACTCCCGTTGCCGTTCGATCCTCGATCCCGAACAGCTCGGCTTCAAGGAGCGTTTCGACCAGCGCTGCGCAGTTGACGGCGACAAATGGACCGCGCCGGCGCGCGCTGATGTCGTGAATCTGCCTGGCGACAAGCTCCTTGCCGGTGCCGCTCTCGCCGTCGATGAGCACCGTAAAATCGGTTGAGGCCACGCGCTCGACCCGCTCTCGCACGTCGCGCATGACGACGCTCGAGCCGATCAGCGGCGCCGCTCCGTCTCTTCCCATGGCGTGCAGTAGAACCAATCGGCATGCCAAGATAAAAGGCGACTGGAGGACTGGTGATCGTGCGATTTTGTTAAGCGATCGACTCGCTCACCGCATCAGCACTTGTTCGCCGGGTATTTCGTTCCCAGCCTGAGTTCGGAAACGTCTCCCGGCCTGCCACGTGCCCGGCTCTACCCGAGGGGTCGCAGGTTCCCGAATGCGAGGGCGTGCCCGAGAGACCCCCTGACCTGCCGCCTCCGCACGCGCGACGCCCGGGCGGGTCGATTGGGGACCATTGCCGCGCGTGCAAGAATGACCGCATTCACACCGTGATCGCGGTGGACGGAGCGGGTAGGCCCCTGCGCGTCGCGTGCGGCTTCTGTCACAGCGAGCACAACTACCGCGGCGGCCGTTTAATGAGACGCGGATCGGGCGGGGCCGCAAGGCGACGCCGGCCACTAGCCCAAGACTAAGACTAGGGCGTTCCCTTCCAGTTGAGAATCAGCGTGATCGACGGCGGATCGATCGCGTCAGTCGCGGCGTTGATCAGGAACCGCTGGCCGTCGGGCGAGACGACGTACTGCTGTCGCGTCATGAAGCTGCTGTCGGACTCAGTTCGAAATAGGGGGACTGGTGCGCCGAGAACGAGCTTTCCGGTCGCGCCGAATGTCACGCGGACGGATGTCAATCGCTGATCGGCAGCGATATAGAACAGTTCCGACCCGTTTCTTGCCCAGCGCACCTGCTGGCCGCCGCCCACAGAGGCCTGAATCCGATCCCCGGGGCCGGGAAACGGCTGCAAATAAATCTCGAAATGGTCCCCTTCATTCGATTGATACGCGACCCACTTGCCGTCGGAAGAAAATTGGCCATCGCGTTCCTGGAAGGCCGTCTGAATGAATGGGTGAGGTGTGCGGTCGGCACCGAGGGGCAGATACCAGAGGTCGGTCGACGGACCCCCGGCCCGGGTGTAGAGAAGAACGCTTCCGTCCGGCGACACGTCCGATGGATAAATCATGTTCGCTCTCTCAGCAGGGCCTGCTCGGGCGTGCCTTCGGTCACCGATCGTGAGTAGATGTTTGAATTGTTCGATTGGTAGAAGATCTGCCGGCCGTCCGGTGACCATACTGGATTGAAGTCGAGGGAGAGAGCCGACGTGAGTTTGCTCACAGCGCCTTGCATATCGAGCAGCCAAATGTCCCAATTCCCACCGACGACGCGGCTGAAAGCGATCCGATTGCCGTCGGGCGACAGCGAAGGATTGGCCAGGCTTCTTTGATCCGGTGTACCAAGGGTCTCGAGCCGCCTGCCAGAACGATCGAACCAGGCGAACTGCGTCCGACGGATGCTCTCCGTGCCATACGCAATCGGTCCGGATGCTGACGCGGAAAGCGAGGCGAGGCTGATCCCTGGATTGACGGAGACGCTGTCAGCGACGCGAAAGGCGTCACCGTCGAGCGCCAGCCGTGTGGCATCGAAAGACTGCGCCAGCAGCTCTCCCTGCCGCGGAAACAGCAGATGACCCGATCGGGCATAGACGGCGGCACCGTCCGCGTCGAGCAGCCGCTTTGTCTCGACGCCATCGAGTCGAGCCACGTGTACCCCGCGAACTTGCGGCGTCCCTCTGGCGTAGTAGAGGAAGTGCTTCCCGTCCGGAAGGATGAACGGCGCTCGATGATCGTTCTGTCCGATCTC
>JANNJO010000272.1:0-6186 GCA_031395755.1 Acidobacteriota bacterium | reverse complement strand
ACCAGGGGCTGGAGCAGAGAGGCGGTGAGCTGGAACGCCAGCGTGATGAGGCCGATCTGGCCGAAGTCGAGGCCGTAGGCGTCCTTGATGATGGGATAGATCGCGGGCAGCAGCGACTGCATCATGTCGTTGAGAAGATGGCAGAAGCTGAGGCTGGCGAGGATACGTGTAGCCATTTTGTGCGGGGGCCGACGGCGGTGTCCTGATGTGTATTGTGTCGCGTGGGCTACTGCCCGGCAAATCACGGCACGCAGGTTGCTACTGAGTATGACAGCATCGCTCGTCCCCAACTCTTGGAGACGGCAACACCCAACCCACACGACGGGAGGCGCACTTTGCCTCCCCGCTCGCCATGTACGGGAGGTGAATAGAAAAAGAGCCTACGGCGCCATCAGCTTGATCATCGCGGCGCGGTAGTCGACATAGTCATCGCCGCGGGGCATGCCCGACTTCAGGTAGCGTTCGATGAGTCGTGGATGTTTGACGTCGGCCGGTCCGCCTTCGAGCGCGTTCGCCAGGAACACGCCGGTGACGCCCCGAAGGCGCGCCGGCACTTGCTCGTCGAGGTGGCCCTGCAGCGGCGGCAGCCCGAGAAAGTGATTCGTCATCACGGCGACGTCGGGTCCCTCGGCGTAGGGAATCCTGGCTCCGCGTTTCACACCCGGCCCGTAGAACGCCATGAACGTCCGCCACGATGACAGCACCGACTGCGGATGTCCGCTCGCGCTCGTCTGCCCCATGCCGTGATCCGAGCCGAGGATGATGTAGGTCCGCTCCCACACGCCCGCGCTCTTCAGTCCCGCGATGAGTTTTGCGAGCAGCGGATCGACGGTCTTGACGAAGTACTGAATGTAGGCCGACTTCGGGTTCGTCGTGTCGCCGGGCCCGCTCCATGCGTTGCGGATGTGCTGCAGGTGCAGCCGCAACAGCCGAGCGTTGTCCTTTGTGAGATGCTGCAGCCCGCGATCGACGACGATCTCGTCGGTGAGCTCGTCGGCGCCGTAATAGAGGTGGGTGGCGGTCTTGAAGATCGCGTAGTTCCGGGAACCACCGGCGAACATCGACACGATGCCGGCGCGCCGCGCGCTGAGGAAAATGTCGTCGATGTTTGCGGACTCATAGATATGGGTCCCGGTGTGCATGGCGACGTTCGAGCTGGTGCTGCCGCCCCACGGCAGCGACCCGTCCGGCAACTGCAGTCGAGGCGCGGGGCTCGTGCAGTAGTAGGTGTCCACCGTCACGCCCTGCTTCAGCAGCGCGCCAAGGTTGCTGGCGCCGGCCGCAACAGCCGTGCGGACGGAGTTCGCGTCGATGCCGTCGATCATGAACTGCACGACGACCGGGTTCTGTACCGTGGGGGCCGGCTTTAGCTGGACCTCAGCGGACAGAGTCGCAGAAAAAGCGATGGCAACGATGACGGCAGTCAGCACCTTCATGCGCCGCATTCTACTCCGTCCAACGGTCTCTAGAACGCCACGCGGATTCCGCCGTTGACCACGCGACCGTCCAATGGCGCCCACGCGTCGACGGTCCAGCGTCCGTCGGGCCGCGGAGCCGGGAGGATGAGCGGATCGTGGCGCGTCTGCCGCACGTTGAGCAGGTTCTCGGCGTTGAGGAACAGGCGTATCTTTCCAAGCCGGCGCTCGCCGAGCGCGCCGATCAGCAGGTGCGGCAGACCCGCGGTGCGATAAGGATTTTCTTCCAGCATCTGTTTGCCGGTGAAGTAGACCTCGATGCCGAACCGTCCCCAATCATCGCCTTCCCAAATCGCATTCAACGAGCCCGCGTGCGCCGGCGTCAAGGGGACGTCGCGGCGTACCTGAGAATCCGGATCGAGCTCGGTCGAACGGGTCCATGCGTGTGTGGCGAGGGCGACGAAGCCCCCTCGGCGATACCGGAGCAGCAGCTCGGTGCCGCCCGTGTTGGTGCCCTCAAAGGCGTTGATCAGTTCCACGTCGCCGTTCTCCAGAACACGCCGCTGCACGGGGCGAAGGACGAGGGATCCGAAGAGGGTGCCGGTCACCTCCACGGAACCGACGAAGCGGGTGACATCGAAAGACGCCCCGCGCGCGCGTTCGGCGCGGAGCCCGCGAAGCGGCCGAACGCGCGAGAGGCCGGTCTCTTCCGTTTCTTCAGTAAACGGCGTTGGTGCGAATGTGCCGGTGCCGGTCGAGAGGCGAACGACCCAGCCGGGCGCCGGCCGTGAGAGCACCGAGACCCGCGGTGTCGCAAGGAAGCCGTACTCCGAATGCTGATCGGCGCGTGCACTGAGCGCGACGACCCACTTGTCGCCCAGCCTGATCTCGTCCTGCATGAACACCGACGGCGTGGAGAAACGGTAGTCGAACTGCGGCAACTCGCGGAGATCGAATCGCTCCTGCTGCAGAGCCGCGCCGCCGACCCACGTGTGACGGCCCGTCGCGCCTTGAAGGGAAGCCTCGCCGAACCAGGTCTGGCGCACGCCGAACTCGCGCGCCGTGCCGAAGAGCCGATCCTGCGAACGGCGCATGAACGAGCCGCGGACGGCAAGAACGCGGTTTCCGAGAACCAGCCAGCGTCCGACGAACCCTCCGTCGACGTGGCGGCTGTTGAGTGCTTCCGGAAACGGCTCGCCGTTCGACAGCCTCGCGCCGCGCGCGGTTCCGCCGCGCCGATCCTCCGCCATCACGCCGATCGTCCCGAAGAGCGACGTCCCTTTACCGTTGTCGACGAACACACGCGGACGCAGCACGACGCGATCGAATCCCGGGAGATCGAGCCAGCCGTCTTCATCAAGATCGTTTCGCGACTGCCGGTGGAAACCGCCGAGCAGCGTCCACGACGCCGCTTCGCCGATCGGGCCGGCCAGCCAGGACGTCAGATCCAGGCCTGATTGCGACGTGAAATTGATGAGCAGCTCGCGCTCGGCCTCCGCCGGACGCCGGGAGACGAGGTTGATGACGCCGCCCAGGGCCGAGGCTCCGTAGAGCGCGGATGCGGCGCCCTTGATGACTTCGACCTGGCCGAGGTCGAGCGGTGGCACCTGCAACAGCGAAAACGAGTCCCCTTGCGCGCCATACAGCGGCAGGCCGTCGGCGACGAGCTGCGAGTACCGCCCCCGCAGCCCTTGAATGCGCACGTTCGCCGCGCCGAGCGCCGACGAGGTCGTCTGCACGCGCAGTCCGGTCGTTTCGGCGAGCAGCATGGCGACGCTGCCCGGCGTCATCAGCGCCTTCTCTTCGATCTCTTCGCGGTCGATGACTTCGACGCGCACGGGCTGATCCTGCAGGCGGGTGTTCGTGCGCGTCGCCGTGACGATGACCGTCTCCTCGAGCCCGGGAATCTCCTGGAGCGTGACGCGAACGTGAGTTGATGGATCGGCCGTCACCGTGACGTGCTCGGTGACGGGTGCGTATCCGGTCATCTGCGCGGCGACGTCGTGCTCGCCCGCAGGCACCAGGAACGTGGCGCGCCCGTCGCTGTCCGTCTTGACGGTGCGCTCGCGGACAGCGACCGTGGCGCCCTGGAGCGGCGCACCTTCGGCGAACACCTCGACTACCAGGGTGCGCAGCGAATCGGAGGGTTGCGCCGCGAGAGGAGAGGTGGTGAGAAGGACGAAATGGAAAGCGAGCTGAATGAGCTCGATCCGGCGACGCATGACCTCTATCCTACGTGAGGCGGGGGCTGACTGCCGGTGCGCCCTCGAGCATGCGGGTGAGATGCTGGATGAGAACGGAATAGGATTGCGGCTTGTAGAACACCTGCGCATCGAGCCGCCGCGCAAGCTCCTGGTCTTCCGGCGAGAGCGGTATTCCGGTGAAAATCAGGACCGGGACGTGCGCGTACTCCGCCGTTGCGCGCAGGAACGTCAGCAGGCTCAACCCGGATCGTTGGAGCCCCCTGGGATCGGGAAGTCTGATGTCGAGTGAGATGGCGTCGACATGCTCGTTGCCCAGAATCTTGAGCGCGTCGTCCACGTTCTGCGCGTGGTGCGCTCTGAACCCCATGACGGTCAACGTGGCGCACAGGGTGGTTTTAACGGATTCTTCGTCTTCGACGACGAGCACCACCGGAGACTCGGACATACTCTGAATGTCGGGACTTGGGCTGCACAGCGATAGGAGACCGCGCATGTGTATGCGGCTGATACAGGCCTCGCTGCCGTGCATCGCCGCACTCGCAATGCTCGCCAGCCTCAAGACTGGGTACGCGCAATCGCCTTATGCGGTCGCCGGAATCACCGACGTGCGTCAGGTCGAGGCGTTTCTGTCCGAGCTTCAGCGGGCGTCGCGCGATGATGACCGCAAGGCCCTGGCGGCGCTATTTCACTATCCGACGATGGTGACGATCAGCGGGCTGCGGATCCCTTTCGCCGATGCCTCTGCGCTGCTCGAACGCGCTGACGCCATCTTCACGCCCGCCCTGCGCTCCATGATCGCGCGCGCTGCAGCTGCGAGCGGTTCGCCCCAACCGGGTCGAGCGCCGATTCTTGTGACGGAGAATGGGCTGGTGGTCGGAGCCAACGCGGTTGCGATCACGCTCGTTGACGGGCGGCTGAGGATCATGGCGATTGTCGTCCCACCTCCCGACCCCTCCGATGTGCCGCCTGTTTCGCGATCGGAATCGCCGGCGCGTCGCCAGGAGCCGCGCCGCATCACGATCCGTGTGGGACCACGACCCACGCAGGTATCCGGCTCGCTCATTCCCGGCGTGCCTGACGCATTCATCGTCTGGGTGAACAAGGGGCAGCGTCTGGAAGTGAGAGTGGAGCGGGCGCCGATGGGCGCGGCGGCCGTGAGAGTGGTGCATGCGGGGAAGGGAACGCCGCTCAACCCGGCGGCTTCCGACACAGCGCGTGTCGTGTCCGGGCGTGTGCTCGACGGCGCCGATTATCGGATTGAGGTGCGGCGCCTCGACGCCAGCGAGGCTGCGCCGCTTCCTTACTTTCTGTCTGTCAGCTTACGATGAGTCCTGGCTTCAGGGAGATGAGGGATGAGGATGATGCCGTCGTACAGGATATTGCTCGCATTGGTCGTTGTCGTTGTCGCGGCCGACGCGCGGGCGCAGAACGCGCCGCCCATCGTGCAGGAGCCGCAGACGCTGCCGCTGTGGGAGGGAAGGGCACCGGGCGCCGCGGGTGACGCCGCGGAGGATATCCCCACGCTCACGATCTACATGCCGCCCAACACGACCGGGCCGATGACGGCTGTCATCGTGGCCCCGGGCGGCGGCTACCGCACGTTGTCGTCCAACAAGGAAGGCCGCATACCCGCGAACTACCTGAACTCGGTGGGCGTAGCCGCGTTCGTGTTGAAGTACCGGCTCGGACCGAAGTATCACCATCCAGTCGAGATTGGCGATATGCAGCGGGCCATTCGCACACTGCGATCCCGGGCCGCGGAATGGCATCTTGCTCCGGACCGTATCGGCGTCATGGGATTTTCTGCGGGAGGGCACCTGGCCGCGACGGCGTCCACGCAGTTCGATCGCGGCAATGCGAGCGCGGCCGATCCGATCGATCGGGCGAGCAGCAGGCCGGATTTTGCGATTCTCGGTTATCCCGTGATCACGCTGTCGGAACCCTGGACCCATCAGGGATCGAAGACGATGCTGCTCGGAGAGCGCGTCGATCTCGCCCGCAGTCTCTCCAGTGAGACGCAAGTCACGTCTGAGACGCCGCCGACGTTCTTATTTCACACCAACGCCGACACGGCTGTGCCAGCAGAGAACAGCGTCTATTATTTCCTGGCTCTGCGGAAAGCCGGCGTCCCGGCAGAGATGCACATTTTCAAGGACGGCGCCCATGGGGCCGGCATGCCGATGCAGGACGCGGCGCTCTCAGAGTGGCCGAAAGTGATGACCAACTGGCTTCGCGCCAGCGGATTTCTTAAATAGAGAAGGAGCCCGACATGAAGAAGACGATCTCGTTCGCCATGATTGTGGTCGGCGTCGGCTTGTTGATGCTGGGCTTCTCGGCATATGTTCCCGCGGGCGCCGGAGAATATGCCGGCTGGTCTGAGAGTTGCCGGTACACCATGATTGCCGGTGCGATGCTGGCCGTTGGCGGGTGGCGACTCCCGTAGCCGCTGCGCGCCGCATGTTAAGATGGTGGGCTACATCGCCCTCCGAACGTCCCCATCGTCCAGAGGCCCAGGACGTGGCCCTTTCAAGGCCAAAACACGGGTTCGAATCCCGTTGGGGACGCCA
>JANNJO010000270.1:0-3040 GCA_031395755.1 Acidobacteriota bacterium | reverse complement strand
CGCGGCGGTCATCGCTCAGTTCACGGCCTTCAATACCGCGACGGGATGGTTCTGGCTGGATTTTCTAAGCAGGCTCTTGATCGTTTGCCTGCTCTGCATTTCGTTGACGAACACCCGTGAGCGATTCTACACAGTGATTGCGGTCGTCGCCGGTTCATTCGGCTTCCATACGGCTAAAGCCGGCGTGTCTTCGTTGATGGGTGGCGGGCTGCGCTTTAGCGAAGGGCTGGCTGGAGCCTTCATCGACAACAACGGATATGCAATCGGCATGGTGATGGTTCTGTGGCTGCTGGTTGGAGCGTCCCAGAACTCGGCCAATAAGTGGTTACGCAGGGGATTTCTCGCCGCAGTGCCCCTAACGGCCTTCGCGGCAATCTCCACGTTTTCACGTGGGGGGTTCATCGGGCTGGTCGCCTCCACGTTGGTGTTTGTTGTGCTTCAGCGGCGTCGCACAATCGCCGTTTCGGTCCTGCTGGTTTTCTTGCTGATGCTCCCCCTGGTGCCCTTGCCAGAAGGCTACACGGAACGCCTGCGGACGATACAAACCTACGACGAAGAACAGGAATCCTCCGCGCTGAGCCGCCTGCATTTCTGGAGAGTCGCGGTGGCCATGGCGCAGGACAATCCGCTCGGGGTCGGGTTGTTCAACTACGAGTTTGCGTACGATCGGTACGATTTTCTGGACGGGGAATTCGGGCGTCGGCGTTCGGTGCACAGCAGCTTCTTTCAGGTGCTTGCCGAAACCGGATTTTTCGGTGCGTTGGTATACTTTTGGATGATCGCGTATTCACTGCTGGTCGTATTGAGGGTCAAGCGCAGGTCCAAAGGCCCGAGCCTGGAACCGGGTGACGCCAGATTCCTGGAGACTTCCGCGAATGCCCTTGGAGCGGCGATGGCAGGGTTCATTGGCGGAGGTGCGTTTATTGCCCTGGCGCTCAACGATCTCACGTGGCTGCTGTTCGCGCTCACCGCCTCGCTCGACCGAATCTCCGCCGCGATGTGTGTGAAGACTCCCATTCAGGCCGCTGGTATCGCGGGCCTCCTCATGAGCTCCGCACGGCCGTCTGAGCCGGAGCGGGCTGTGAGCCCAGCCGGTCGCTGATAGGTGAAGGCTCGCCAATCGACACTTTTTGTCCGTTGAGCGGTCGACTTGATAGGCCCCTCAAATCGGGGTAACCGGCGCGAAGATAATCTCATAAATCACCTAGAAGCAATGGCTTAATGGCTAACTGCACCTTGGCGACCGGAAGGCGTCGGCTGGCCGGGAACTTGCCCATTCACTTAACTACCAACGCCGGGTCTACCGGTGCCGACAATTTCGCATTACCTTGATTGACGGCGTGGGATAGGCCCAGACAGCTAAGGGTTACCGCAAATGCTCGTGACTACGACACTCTCAACCGGATACGCCACGAAGCCGGACGGCGCGCTACCGGACCAAGCGGCCGTCACGGAGCACTCGTATGTCCTTTGGGCTTTGTGGATGCTCGAAAGATGGGCCGCAGGTGTACCCGCGCCGCGCCGTGAGCCGAGCGTGGTGATGGGAGCGGTCTCGTGATCAAAGGCGCCGCAGAGATTCGTGAAGCGTACCGGGTCGATGAGGTCGCACGAAATTACATCGACGAGCGGTTTCGGCAGCCCCTCGGCGCGATGCTGCACGCTCGGCAGGTGTCGGCCATTCGGGCGATCATCACGGATCGCCATCCGGATCGGGTTCTCGAGATTGCGCCAGGTCCGGCGCGCGTCACCTGCGACGTAGATTCCTCCTTCGACGGAAGGGGAGTTGTCGTCGACGCCAGCGCGCAAATGCTGGCAGAGGCACGCCGACGGTTGGGCGCCTCGACCCGCTTCCGATGCATTCAGGGCGATGCGTTCACCCTGCCGTTCGTTGGCAACTTCGATATGGCCTATTCGTTCCGGCTGATTCGGCACTTCGAAGCGACTGAGCGCGCCCTCCTGTACCGTCAAATCAGCTCGTGTCTGAAGCCTAAGGGCGTCTTCGTGTTCGACGCTGTGAACGCGGACGTCTCCGCCCCCCTCCGATCCACGGCCAGCGAAGGCGACTATCGGCACTACGACGCGCTGTTGCGTCGGGACGAGCTCGTAGCCGAAGTCGAACGCGCGGGTTTCGAGCTCCTCTCGCTCGAGGGCGTCCAGCATCGGTACTCGCTTCTCCGTTCGCTGCAAATTTACGTCGCCCCCAGATCCACTGTCGTCGCGCGCGCGCTCATGGAAGCGGTGGACCGCTTCCCCGGAGGCGCACCGCTCGAGTGGATTGCGGTATGCCGCAAGCCGTAAGCTTCTGGACTGGGATCTGGGAGCCGACGCGCGAAGCTCTCTCGAAGGAGACCGACATCTTGCGGCGCGCCCTCTGTCCGGGCGCTTCAGTCGTTTCTTTCTCGGCCGGGCAACGCTCGTCCTGGCCGAGCTGGCGGATCGTGCGCCTGTCGGGCGGACGTTGGATGCTGCTTCGAGCGCTTGCCGCCGCGCTCGAACCGCGTGCAGCGGTCACGCACGTCTTTGGCGAGATGAACGCCTGGCATCTGCTCCGCGCGGTGGGCAGGCGGCCCGTCCTCTTCACCGTCGCCATCGACGGCCCCGCACTCGACCAGCGCCTGTACGACAAGGTGCGGATCTTCGTCCCGGAAACCGAGGCGCTGGCGGCGCACCTGGAGGCGAGCGGAATTTCCAGCGACCGAATCCGATTGATCTATCCGGGCGTCGACCTCGATCGCTTCCGTCCGTCCGCCGATCGCGACGACGCGTTCACGGTGCTGTTTGCCAGTTCTCCCGCCCGCACGTCGGATTTCGAGCGGCGTGGACTTACGCTGCTCGTTGATGCGGCACGCCGCTGCCCGGATATCCGGTTTCTGCTGTTGTGGCGCGAGTGGACGAGCGCGGCCGAAATCGACCACGCGCTCGAGGCATTTGGTCGTAGCGAGAACGTCATCGTCGTGCGGCGGGATATCGACGACATGTCGCAGATCTATCAGAAGGTGCACGCGACCGTCCTTTTGTATGCGCAGGGCTATGGGAAATC
>JANNJO010000229.1:0-8499 GCA_031395755.1 Acidobacteriota bacterium | reverse complement strand
GACGGACGGGCACGATGTTCGCGTGCGAGCGCGAGGGGGTGACGCCCGATCTGCTCTGTGTCGCGAAGGGGCTGACGGGGGGATATCTGCCGGTCGCCGCGACGCTGGCAACGGATCAAATTTACGACGCGTTTCTCGGCCGGTACGACGAGTACCGCCACTTCTACCATGGACACACCTACACCGGCAACGCGCTCGGGTGCGCGGCGGCGCTCGCGACGCTCGGATTGCTTGCCGATGGCCGCATCATTCACGCCGTGGAGCAGAAGGCGCGGATCCTCAGCGACGCGTTGACGCCGCTCGCTGCGCATAGGCACGTCGGCGACATTCGCCAGGCCGGCTTGATGGTCGGCATCGAGCTCGTCGCCGATCGCGCGTCGAAGGCGTCGTTCACGCCAGGCGATCGAACCGGCTATCACATCTGTCTGTCACTGCGGGAGCGGGGCATCTTCCTGCGCCCGCTTGGCGACGTCATCGTGCTGATGCCGCCGCTGTCGTCGACCGACGCCGAGCTTCGGCATCTGGCCGCCTCAGTGCATGCCGCAATCGTGGGGCGTCTCGGTGCGTGATCTTCTCGTGACCGGAACCGACACCGGTGTCGGCAAAACAGTCATTGCCGCGTCGCTTGTGATGGCGCTCCGGGCGCGCGGCGTGCGCGCGCTGGGGTTTAAACCGGCGGAGACCGGCAGCGATGCGAATGAAGACACCGACTCAGAGCGGCTTGCGCGCGCGTCGGGCGAACGCATCGCGCTCGCGTCGCCGCTGCTGCAGCTATCCGAGCGGCTCGCCCCTGCGGTTGCCGCCGATCGCGCCGGGACCGTCTTGAACCCGGAGGACGTGGAGTCGCGCATCGAGCAGCTCCGCAAGGCCGGCTACACGCTGGTGATTGAAGGCGCCGGTGGTGTCATGGTGCCCGTCGCGTGGGATTACACCGTGCTGGATCTGGCCGAGCGCTGCGATCTGGACGCCATTGTCGTTGCGCGCGCCGGCCTGGGCGCGCTGAACCACGTGGCCTTGACCGTGTTGATGCTGCAATCGCGGCACATCGCCGTCCGTGGCATCGTATTGAACGGCCGCGGTGTCGCGCCAGACCTCGCGGAGTCGACCAATCCGTCGGCGTTGGCCCGGATGCTTCCCGGCCTGCGTATCGTCGAGGCGCCGCACCAGGGTTCCGGCGACGTCATTGCCGCGACCGCCGCCATTGTCGATCGCCTGCTATGAAAAAGCTGCTTGTCGCCAACCGATCTGAGATCGCCATCCGCTGTTTTCGCGCGGCGACCGAGCTGGGGCTGCAGACAGTCGCGGTCTACAGCTTCGAGGATCGATTTTCGCTGCATCGCTTCAAAGCGGACGAAGCGTTCCTCATCGGCCCTGCCGAGGGCGGCGAGCCGGTCCGTTCGTACCTGAATATTCCCGTCATCATCGATGTGGCCCGCCGCCATGGCGCGGACGCCATTCACCCCGGCTACGGTTTTCTCTCGGAGAACGCGGATTTCGCCCGTGCCTGCGCGGCCGCCGGCCTGACGTTCATCGGCCCCACTCCTGAGCAGCTCGACGCCTTTGGCGACAAGGTGGCCTCGAAACGCCTGGCGCGAGAAGCGAATGTGCCGATCGTGCCTGGCGCGGAGCCGGCGGTTGCCAGCCTCGAGGAAGTCCGCGCCGCTGCGAGCGATATCGGTTTTCCCATCATTATCAAGGCGAGTTTCGGCGGCGGCGGCCGTGGCATGCGCGTCGTCCAGAACGCCGACGAGCTTGCAGGGAAGCTCGAGGAAGCCCAGCGCGAAGCCGGCGCGGCGTTCGGGCGGCCCGAGGTGTTCGTCGAGCGCTTTGTCCGGCGCGCCAAGCACATCGAAGTGCAGATTCTCGGCGACATGCACGGCAATCTCGTCCACGTGTGGGAGCGGGACTGCTCGGTTCAGCGGCGCCATCAGAAAGTCGTCGAGATTGCGCCGAGCATCAACCTCTCGCCCGACTTCCGGGCCCGGATTTGCGGCGCGGCTGTGCGCCTCTGCACATCCGTGCGGTATCAGTCTGCCGGGACGGTGGAGTTTCTCATCGACATGGCCGGCGAGCAGTTTTACTTCATCGAGGTGAACCCGCGGATTCAAGTCGAGCACACGGTCACTGAAGTCGTGACGGGCATTGATCTCGTGCGCGCCCAGATTCTGATCGCCCAGGGGCACAGGCTGCACGACGCGCCGATCTCGATGCCGAAGCAGGACGACATCCGCACGAGCGGTGTGGCGCTGCAGTGCCGGATCACGACCGAAGACCCCGAAAACCACTTCATCCCGGACTACGGCCGCATTTCCACCTATCGGTCGCCGGGCGGCTTCGCGGTGCGGCTGGACGGGGGCAACGGGTTCGGCGGTGCGGTGATCACCCCGTACTTCGACTCGCTCCTCGTCAAGATGACGATCTGGGGGCAGACGCTCGAAGAGGCGGTCCGCCGCACGGACCGATCTCTCCGAGAATTCCGCATCCGCGGCGTGAAGACCAACATCGCCTTTCTCGGCAATCTCATCCTGCATCCCACGTTCATGGGGGGCGCCGCGACGACCGAGTTCGTCGATTCGACGCCAGAACTGTTCCGCTTCCGCGCGCCGCGCGATCGGGCCACCAAGGTGCTCACCTATCTCGCAGACGTCAGCGTCAACGGGCGGCCGGACGTGAAAGACAAGATCGATCGTGCGCGGCACTTGCCGAAGCCGATCGCGCCACCGATGGGACAGGCGGCACCTCCACCGGGGTTGCGGCAGAAACTGCAGGAGCTGGGGCCGGAGAAATTCGCCCAGTGGGTGCGCGCGGAGCGCCGCCTGCTGTTTACGGACACGACGATGCGCGACGCCCACCAGTCGCTGCTCGCCACACGCGTGCGGACCTACGATCTGCTGGCCGTCGCGGACAGCGTCGCGCGCCTCGTCCCCAATCTCTTCAGCCTCGAGATGTGGGGCGGCGCGACGTTCGACACCTCTATGCGGTTCTTGCAGGAGGATCCGTGGGAGCGCCTGGTGCAGCTTCGCGCGCGGATTCCGAATATCTTGTTCCAGATGCTGCTCCGCGCGAGCAACACCGTCGGGTACACCAACTATCCGGATAATGTCGTCAGCGCGTTCATCAAGAAAAGCGGCGAGCAGGGGATCGACATCTTCCGCATTTTTGACTCGCTGAACTCGACGGCAAATATGCGGGTGGCAATGGACGCGGTTCGGACGGAGACGAACGCGATCTGCGAAGCGGCCATCTGCTACACGGGCGACATTCTCGATCCGGCGCGGACGAAATATAGCCTGAAGTACTACGTCGAGATGGCGTCAGCGCTCGTCGAGATGGGGGCGCACATCCTCGCCATCAAAGACATGGCCGGGCTCTGCAAGCCCTACGCGGCGCATGCGCTCGTCAAGGCGCTGCGCGATGCCGTCGACGTGCCGGTCCATTTTCACACCCACGACACCAGCGGCATTCAAGCGGCGAGCGTGCTGCGCGCCGCCGACGCTGGCGTGGATATCGTCGACGCGGCGATTGCCTCGATGAGCGGCATGACGAGTCAACCCTGCCTGAATTCGCTGGTCGCGGCGCTGCGCCATACGCAGCGCGACAGCGGTCTCGATCAGGACGCGTTGGATCAACTGAGCGACTACTGGGCCGCGGTACGCGAGCTGTACTATCCGTTCGAAGAGGGGCTGAAGGCGCCTGGCGCCGACGTATATCGCCACGAGATGCCGGGCGGGCAGTTCACGAACCTGCGCCAGCAGGCCAAAGGCCTCGGCCTCGAAGCGCGGTGGCGTGAAATCGCCGGCGCGTACGCGGCGGCCAACCAGCTGCTGGGCGACATCGTGAAGGTGACGCCATCGAGCAAGGTCGTGGGCGATCTCGCGCTGTTCATGGTCACCAACAATCTCTCAGCCAACGACCTGCTGAACCCACGGACCCCCCTCAGTTACCCCCGAAGCGTCGTGGAGATGCTCCAGGGGATGATTGGGGAACCCGAAGGCGGATGGCCGAAGGCGTTTCAGGCCACGGTGCTCCAGTCGGCGCGGGCCACCGCGATCGAAGGCCGACCGGGCGCAACCATGCCTGCCGTCGATTTCAAGGCCGTAGCCATCGAGCTCGCCGCCAGGACCAGGGAGACACAAGACCCCCCGCGAGAAGAGGATGTGCTGTCGTATGTGCTGTATCCCGAAGTCTTTCTCGCTTTTGCCGAACACCGGAAGCAATACGGCGACACGTCGGTGATCCCGACCGCGAATTTTTTCTACGGCCTCCAGCCCGGGGACGAGATTGCCGTGGAGATAGAAGAGGGAAAGACTCTCATCATCCGATTTCTCACGGTCGGCGAAGTTCGGGAAGACGGCACGCGGACCGTCTTCTTCGAACTGAACGGCCAGCCGCGAGAGGTGCGGGTCGCCGATCGCGCGGTTGAGGCGACGCTTTCGAGACCTGCGAAGGTTGACCCGGACGATCCGAACCAGGTGGCGGCACCCATGCCCGGCAAGGTGTCAACCGTAGCTATCAAGGAAGGAGATGCCGTGAAGTCGGGCGACCGCCTCCTTTCTATAGAGGCGATGAAAATGGAAACGGCGGTCTACAGTCCGCGCGACGCCGTCATCGGTGAGGTTCGCGTCAAATCCGGCGCAACTGTGGAAGCGAAGGACCTGCTGGTCGTCCTCCAGCCGTAGGGGCATTTACCCGTATCCTGTTTTTCGGCGTGCTAATTTGTACTTCGGTGCACCGAACTGGAACATTGAAGAAAACGCCACTATTTGCACGCGAAAAGAGCGCATTTATAGCGATCCGAGGGTTGGATGTTCCATATCCATGTTCAATATTGTATTAGTGTCATCTAAGTGTCTAAAGAGTACTAATATCGATCTTTCTGTGTAAGCTGCTTTTAATCAGTTAGTTAACCGCCATTGTATATTGGCCTAATTCACATTGGCCGTTAAATTGCTCTTAACGTCGCTCGAATGACTAGATCACTCGTCCGACTCACACAGACAGCACTACTCACGGCCTTCCTGGTCGTCCCTGCTTACGCGCAGGCTCCGGACGCGAAGCTGGACGAATCGCTTCGCGAATCGGTTGAGCGCGGATGCCTGGGGACCCAGCGGGTCATCATCAGAACCAAACCCGGCTATCGCCAGGGACTTCGCGATTCCCTCGCCGCGCACGGCGACGTCGTGAAGGGTGAGTTTCCGGCGCTCAACGCGGTCGCCGCGGATGTCCACTGCGACGATCTCGCGACGATTGCCGGATTTGCGTCCACCGAGTCGGTCTCGTTCGACGGGCCGGTGTCGGTGCAATCGCTGGGCATGACGTCCGAGGTCAATTCGCTGGTGAGCGCTGCGCAGGCGCCCGTGTCGGCCGCGCGGGCGGAGCTGGTGGCGGCGAAAGCCGACGCGCGGGCCGCGCAGGCGGCGGTGCGGGCGGCGGAGAGAACGGCGGCCCTCGCCACGGCGCAGATTGCGGCGGCCCGGCGCGCGCTCCTCACCGCCAATCGGTTGACCGGCGTGGCGAAACCGCTCGCGGTCGCCGCGGCGGAGGCCAAGCTCTTGGAGGCCCAGGCGGCCGCGAAAATCGCGCAGGAGGCCCTGAATGTGGCGCGCACCGCGGCCACGGGCGCCCAGGCCGAGGTGGTCGAGGCGCAGAACAAGCTGGTCGGCGCGCAACAGGCGTTGCTGGATGCGGCGCAGGCCATGGCCAACCGCGTGCGCGAGGGGCGCGCCGCGCGAGGCCTGAAGAAAAAGTTTTACGCCACGATGCCCGTCCGCGCGTCGCAACTGTCCACGGACGAGGAACTCGACAGCGAGACGGGCGACTACACAAACGTGGAGTCGACCACCGACGCCAGCGGCGGCGGCGCGGTCGGCGTGGCCATCATCGACTCGGGGATCGAGCCGGGCATGGACTTCGAGGGTCGCATCACGGCGTTCTACGACTTCACGCAGGGCGACATCCGGGCGGTGACGCCGCTCGACCCGTACGGGCACGGCACGCACGTGGCCGGCCTGGTCGCCAGCCAGTTCGTGGGCATCGCGCCCCAGGCGCGGGTGATCGGGCTCCGCGTGCTGAACGACAAAGGGCAGGGCGTGACCGCCAACGTCGTCCGGGCGATCGAGTTTGCCATCGCGAACAAGGATCTTCTCGGGATCCACGTGCTGAATCTCTCCCTGGGGCATCCGATTTACGAGCCGGCCGCGACCGACCCGTTGGTGCAGGCGGTGGAACACGCGACGCGCGCCGGGTTGGTCGTGGTGGTCTCGGCCGGCAACTTCGGCATGAACAAGAAGACCGGCCTGCCGGGCTACGCCGGCATCACCTCCCCGGGCAACGCGCCGTCCGCGCTCACGACCGGAGCCGTGCGGACCTTCAACACGGTTACGCGCCTGGATGACCGCGTCGCGCCCTTCAGCTCGCGGGGGCCGTCGTGGTACGACGGCTTCGCGAAGCCGGACGTCGTCGCGCCGGGCGACAACCTGCTCTCGGTGGCGGCCGCGGGGAGTGTGCTCCGCCTGGCGCAGGAAAAGCGCGGCAACACGGGCAACTACATGCGGTTGTCGGGCACGAGCATGGCGGCGGGCGTCACCAGCGGCGTCGTCGCCATGGTGCTGGACGCGAATCACGGGCTGACGCCGAACACGGTCAAGGCTGTCCTCGAGTACTCCGCGATTCCGGTGCTCGACGACGCCGGCGCACGGTTCGACGCGTTGGCGCAGGGCGCCGGTCAGATTGAAGTGGCCGGGGCGGTGGCGTTTGCGCGCGCGATCAATCCGCAGGCGCCGCTCGGGTCGCCGTGGCTGTCGAGCAGCGTGGTGCCGGCGACCGTCATCGGTAACCGCTCGTATGCCTGGTCGCAGTCAATCATCTGGGGCAATCGCCGCGTCGCCGGCGAGACCCTGCTGAGCGAACAACGTCCGGCCTGGGGGCGCACCATCGTCTGGGGCGAGGGTCTTGGCCGCGACGATGACAACATCGTCTGGGGCAATAACTTCGCCGACGCGGCCAACATCGTCTGGGGCAACCTCTTCGACCAGGATGACAACATCGTTTGGGGCAATAACATCGTCTGGGGGAACCTCTACGACGACAACATCGTGTGGGGCAACCTCTTTGACGACGACAACATCGTCTGGGGGAACAACATCGTCTGGGGCAGCGGCCTTCTCGGCATCCTGGAGGGCACGAACATCGTGTGGGGCAACCTGGACGACGACAACATCGTGTGGGGGAACCTCGACGACGACAATATCGTCTGGGGCAACCTCTACGACGACAACATCGTCTGGGGCAACGACCTGGCTGAGGACGACAACATCGTGTGGGGCAACAGCGCGCAGCTGGGCAACGTGTTTCGGTGGAGCGGCGGCGTCGTGAGTGGCAAGGCCTCGGACGGCCGCGCTCGCCGGACGACGCGCAGGGAAGGGGTGCAGTAATGGCGACTCACATGCCGACCCACACGATTGCGGCCCCGGCCATGTTACTGCAGCGCGCGAGCACGACGCCGACGGTCAGCTCCGATTGGAAGCAGGGCCTGCCGGTTCTTCAGGGCCAGGGCATCACGCTGCGCGAACTGCGCGTGAGCGATGCGACCTCGCTCCTGACGCTCTTGACGACGGAAGAAGTGACGCGCTTCATCTCGCCGCCGCCGACGACCATCGAGGGGTTCGAGCGGTTCATTCAGTGGGCGCAGCGGGAGCGCGAAGCCGGCCGGTACGTCTGCTTCGCGGTGGTACCCGAGGGGTACGACACAGCGGTCGGCCTCTTCCAGGTGCGGCAGCTGGATCCCACCTTCGGCACCGCGGAGTGGGGGTTTGCGCTCGGCTCGGCGTTCTGGGGCTCCGGCCTCTTCATGGCCGGCGCGGCGCTGACGGTGGAGTTTGCGTTTGATGTGATCGGTGTGCATCGGCTGGAAGCGCGGGCCGCCGTGCAGAATGGCCGCGGCAACGCCGCTCTTCGCAAGATTGGGGCAGTGCAGGAGGGTATTTTGAGACAATCATTCGTGCGCGGCGGCAAGCCGATGGATCAATCGCTCTGGGCCATTCTCGCAGGGGATTGGTACCGCTCGAAAGCCGTCTGGGGCGCCAAGATCCACTGACACTCGCTCGTTCCCGATCGGGTCAGCACCGGTGTGCTGGCCCGATTTCTTTCCTTCAGAGCTCCCCCTTGCTGTCCCCGCGCCAAGTCCCGTAACCTCGGACCGTGTTGCAAAAGGTGCAACTGTGGGCGGAAACGGAACAAGGATCAAAATCCCTCCAAATCGCTAGCAAATTAATCAGAAGGGCAATTTTTTGCCTCCCCTTTCCGTTACAGGGTGTGCCATTTTGCACAATCAACGGCTGAGAGCAAACGAGATACGACTCGTCCAGTGTGGGCTTTAAGCTTAGTCATTGTAAGGGTTTAGGTCTGATTCTGACGCGCGTGACGCAGATGGCAGTTCGATTGCTCTACTGACAGCCAATGAGTCAGTCTCTTTCTCGTATTCGCTGGGTGGCGCTGCTT
>JANNJO010000199.1:0-9646 GCA_031395755.1 Acidobacteriota bacterium | reverse complement strand
CGCATCTGTTCGTTGGTGAGCGGAACCAGATCGCGCCCCTTGAACAGGATCCGGCCATCGACGATCTTCCCGGGGGGCTGGGCGACGAGCTTGAGAATCGACATCGCCGTCACGCTCTTGCCGCTGCCCGATTCGCCGACGACGGCGAGCGTCTCACCGGGGTTGACCTCAAACGACACGCCATCGACCGCTCGGATCACCGCCGTATCCGTGTAGAAGTACGTCTTGAGGTCCTCGACGCGAAGGAGCGGAGCATCCGTCGCCAATTACGCCTTCCCTCCCGTGACCCTGCGCGGGTCGAGCGCGTCGCGCAGCCCGTCGCCGAGAAAGTTGAACGCCATGACGGTCAGAAAGATCGCAGTCCCTGGAACGAGCAGCAGCCACGGAAACGTCGTGAGGGCGCGGATGCTTCGAGCCTGGTTGAGCATGTTGCCCCACGAGGCGCTGGGCTCCTGGACGCCGACACCGAGGAACGACAGCACGACCTCTCCCAGGATGTAACCCGGGATCGAGAGCGTCGCCGCGACGATCACATACGACATCGTGTTCGGCAGCACGTGCCGCGCGATCACGCGCATCCGGCTGAATCCCAGCGCCTCGGCGGCCGTCACGTAGTCGTTCTTGCGCATCGACAGCACGAGTCCGCGGATGACGCGCGCGAGTCCCGCCCACCCGATGAACGCGAGAATGGCGACGATGCCGAGGTACACCTGCCGGCTCGGCAGGTCCATCGGAAAGACCGCGCGAAGCGCGATGATCAGGTAGAGCGATGGGATGCTCAGCAAGAGCTCTGTGATCCGCATAATGACCGTGTCGACAAACCCACCGAAATAACCCGCCACGCCGCCGAGCAGCAGGCCGAGCGTGAACGAAATGGCGATGCCGACGATGCCGACGGTCAGGGAGATCTGGGAGCCGTACAGCAGGCGCGACAGGACGTCGCGGCCGAACGAATCGGAGCCGAACAGCAGAACGCGACCGGGCGGATCGACGCCGAACAGATGCACGTTCGACGGAATCACGCCGAACAGGTTGTAGTCGTACCCGCGCACGAAGAACCGCAGCGGCAGCTCGCTCTGCGCCTCTCCGTACTCAAAGCTGCCCACATCGATCAACCGCATCTCGCGAACGACCGGCCGCAGGCTGAAGGTGCCGTCGGCGCGGACCCAGCGCAGCGCCTGCGGCGGATGGAAGTATTTCGCGCGATCCATCTCTTCCTGCGGATACGGCGAAACGAACGGAGCCAGGAGCGCAAGCGCGTAGAAAAAGACGAGAACCACCCCGCCGGCGATCGCCAACGGGCTCTTCTTCATCTGCGACCAGAAGACCACCCCTGGAGACTGAGGCGCGACAATCTCCTCGGGGGCTGCGATCTCAGTCATAGCTGATGCGGGGATCCGCAATCGCGAGCAGCAGGTCAGCGATGAGATTGCCGACAATCAGCACCAGCGACGCCATCAGCACGGCGCCCATGACGAGATACTGGTCCTGAGTGAGAATGGCGTCCAGCGTCAGGCGTCCGAGGCCCGGCCAGGAGAAAATGATTTCCGCGATGAACGAGCCGGAGACGAGGGCCCCGAGCGTGTACCCGAACAGCGTGATCATCGGGTTCAGCGCGTTCCGCAGCGCGTGCTTGATGATGACCGTCCGCTCGCTCAAGCCCTTCGCGCGCGCCGTCGTCACGTAGTCGAGCCGCAGCACATCGAGCAGGCTCCCCCGCATCTGCCGCATGCGGCTGGCCAGGGGAATCAACCCGACGACGAGCGCGGGCAGGACGAGGTGATGGGCAATATCGAAGAACTGGCTGATCGAATCCAGCTCGTCGTAGTCCAGCGACCGCATCCCCCCGACCGGAAACCAGCCGGTTCGCGCGGCCAGCATCAACAGCAGCAGGCCCGAAAGAATTTCGGGAATCGACAGCCAGACGAACGCGATCAGCGACAGGATGCGATCGATCCACGAGTGCTGCTTCACGGCGGCGATCATGCCCAGCGGCACCGCCAGGCCCCAGGTGACGACGGCCGCAGCGACCGCGAGGATGAGCGTGTTGGTGAAACCTTCGTACAGCACGTCGAAGACCGGTTGGTGCCGCGAGAAGGACTGACCGAAATCGAAGTGCAGGATGACGTTCTGCAGGTAAATCCAGTACTGGATGTACCACGGCTTGTCGAGGCCGAACCGCACGCGCATGGCCTCGATCGTCTCGGCAGAGATGCCCGGGTTCTCCGCCATCTGGTTGAGAAAATCGCCCGGCGCCAGTTGCAGGAGCAGGAAGGTCATCAGCGAAATGCCGAGCAGCAGCGGAATCGTCTGCAGCACCCGCCGCAGGACATAGGTACGCATGAAGGGGTTATCTTTCGACCGGCTTCACAAACACCCGCTCGATGTTCCAGATGATCCGGTGCGCCATGATGCTCGGCTGCAGGTTGCCGAACCTGGTGCTGACCGGAAGCTTCATTTTCAGGATCGGCAGCCAGATAAACCAGCTTTGTTCGTTCACCGTGTTCTGGATCTCCTTTATCGCGGCCTTCTGGGCCTGGCGATCCTGATTCGTCAGCAACTCATCGAGCAGCCGATCGATGTGCGCCTCTTCCGGTGTCGCCGGCTTCTGCTGCCTGACGAACCAGTTGTGCGACTCGCCTGAAGAGCGCCACACGTTCTGCCCGTTGTGGGGCGAGGGCGGCACGCCGCTCTGGAAGCCCAGCAGAATCGCGTCGTACTGGAAGTCCTGGTGCATGTTCGTAATCAGCGTATTGAAATCGACGGGGGTCAGCGCCATCTTGACGCCGACCTTGGCCAGGTCATCACGGATGAAGTTGCCCATGCTGATCCGCAGCGTATTACTGCTGTTGGTCTTTAGTGTGAAGGCGACCTGGTTGCCGCGGCGATCTTCGAGGATGCCGTCGCCGTTGCCGTCTTTGAAGCCGAGGCCGGCCAGCAGCCTCTTCGCTTCATCGGGGTTGTAGTCGTAGCGGATCAAATCGGGCGAATGCCATTCCTTGTTGCTGCTCGTGTGCTGCGACCAGTTCTTCTCCCCGTACCCGAAGAACACGCTGGCAATCATGGCATCCCGATCGATGGCCATCGAGACGGCGCGCCGGAAGATGGCGTTGTTAAACCACTCGTACTTGATCGGATCGACGAACGGCTCCCCGATTGCCTTTCCCGGAACCGGCTTGTGTCCGCGCACGGCCGGCTGGACCTTGTTCAGGTTGAACCAGAGGATGTGCGTGCTCTGGGCGGCGCCTAAGTCGTACAGCCTGTATTTGCCGCTGCTCTGGTTGTCCTCGTACCAGCGGTAATTCTCCGGCTTCACATCGTCCACCCCGTCGACGCCGCCGGCTCGAAACTTCAGATCGGCAGCGTCCTGGTCTGGCACGACGAGGTAGACCAGCTCATCCAGGTACGGCAACCGCTGATTGCGCTTATCGAAGCCAAAGTAATGCGGGTTCCGGCCCAGCACCGTCTTTTCGCCGGGCACATACTGCACGAGCCGCCATGCGCCGCTGGTGACGAGCTTCTCCGGAGGCGTGCTGATGTTGTACGCCGAAGCAAAGTCGCCACTCTTGTGCGACGCCTCGAGAATATGCTTGGGCAGGATCGCCAGTCCCTGCGGACAGAGCGCATCGAGCAGCCCGGTGTGCGGTTTGACCGTATTGATGACGACCGTGTAGGGATCGGGCGCCGACACCTTGAACTTCTCGCCGCCCACTTCGAGCATTTCTTGTAAGGAGGGATGCAGGCTGTCGTCGTAGACGAGTTCGAAGGTGAACAGCACGTCCTCGGCGGTGATGGGATGACCGTCCGAGAACGCCGCCCCCTTGCGCAGATGAAACGTCCAGGTCACACCGTCGGGCGCCACCTCCCACGATTTCGCCAGGCCCGGCTCGTACTGCTGCGTCGCGTTGTTGTACTCGACGAGAAAGGCAAAGAGACGATCGGTGATGTCGGTCGACGACGTTTCCGTCGCCATGATCCCGTTGAAGGTCTTGGGACCGTTCGTTTCGCCGAGGACGAACCGGCCGCCGTGGCGCCCGATCTCCGGCGCGTCCTTGATGAGGGGCTCAGCCGGCGGTGGAATCAGGTCCTTGTACTCGGCGACCTCGGCCGCCCGGCGCCTGCAGCCTCCGGCCGCCACCACGCAGAGCGCCAGCGTGAAACACGCGATCAACCGAACGAAGTCTTTTCTCATTTCACGTAAATCGTATCGGCGTTCCAGAGGATCCGGTGGCGGAGAATGCTGGGCTGAATGTTACCGAACCGGTTGCTGACCGGGAGCTTCTGCACGCGTACCGGCAGCCAGATCATCCAGCTTTGCTCGTTGGCGATCGTCTCGATCTCTTTATAGGCTTTCTGCCGCTCGCTCAACTCCTGGGCTCCGACGATGACATCCATTAACTGATCGATGCGCGCCTCCTGCGGCGTATCCGGCTTTGCCTGAGCGAGGAACCACGAGTGCGTCAGCCCGGTCGAGCGCCACACGTTCTGCATCATCGCCGGATCGGGCGGCGCGCCGCTCTGGAGGCCGAGGAGCATCGCGTCGTACTGGAAATCGGACCGCAGGTTCGTAATCAGGGTGTTGAAATCGACCGGCGCGGGCAAGGCGTTGATGCCCACCTTCGCCAGGTCCTCCTTGATGAAATTCAACATGGCGATGCGCGTCGTGTTGTTGCTGTTGGTCTTCAAGGTGAACGTGACCGCGTGGCCGCGCGCATCCTCGATGACGCCGTCGCCGTTGCGATCCTTCCAGCCCATGCCGGCCAGCAGCCGCTTCGCTTCTTCGGGGTTGTAGTCGAATTTGAGCAGATCCGGCGAGTGCCACAGTTTGTTGCTCGGTGTCGCGATGGCCCAGTTCTTCAGCCCGTCGCCGAAGAAAACGCTGGGAATCATGGCGTCGCGGTCGATGGCCATCGACACGGCTCGGCGGAAGACCGGGTTATTGAACCAGGCGTACTTGACCGGATCGACGAAGGGCTCACCCATGTTTTTCCCGGGAGTGGCCTTCTGAACTTTATTCAGATTGAACCAGAAATGATTCGTGTTCATGTCCGGTCCCAGGTCGTACAGCGTGAAATTGGCTTTCTGCTGGTTGTCCTTGTACCAGCGGTAGTTCTCCGGCTTCACATCGTCGAGGCCGTGGAGCTCCCCCGCGCGGAACTTCAAATCCGCGGCGTCGAGATCCGGCACGATGAGGAACACGACCTCGTCGAGGTACGGCAGGCGCCGGTTCTGCTTGTCGACGCCGAACCAGTAGGGGTTTCGGCCAAGGACGGTCTTCTCGCCAGGCACATACTGCTTCACACGCCATGGCCCGCTCGTGACGATCTTGTCCGGCGGCGTGCTGACGTTATAGGCCGACGCGAAGCTGCCATCCTTGAACGCGGCTTCCAGCACGTGCTTCGGCATGATCGGCAGCGACGCGACACAGTCCAGTAGTGCCGCATTCGAAGACGGGGTCTTGACAATAACCGTGTACGGATCGGGCGACGTCACCTCGAAGGGTTGGCCGCCCATCTTGAGAAGGTCCTGCACGGAGGGGTGGATCGTCTCGTCGTATGCGACCTGAAAACTGAAGAGGACGTCTTCCGCTGTGATGGGATGGCCGTCGGAGAACGCGGCGCCTTTGCGCAGATGAAACGTCCACGTCAGGCCGTCCGGCGCCAGCTCCCACGACTTCGCCAGACCAGGGATGTTTTTCTGGGCGATGTTGTGGTAATCGAGCAACCTCGCAAACGCGCGCTCGGTGACATCCGATGACGATTGCTCGTTGGCCATCAGCGCGTTGAAGGTCCTGGGGTTCGTGATCTGGCCGATCACGAAGCGGCCACCATATCGCCCCGGCGACGGCGCCTCGATAATTGCGGGCTCGGCCGGAAGGGGATGCGGATCGGAGTACTCAACCGCATCCGCCGCCCGGCGCCGGCACCCGGAAGAGGCGATCGTGGCGGCGCAAACCGCCAGAATCAGAAGCGATCTGGCGGAAATCCCTCTAATGAGGTGCATCCCTCGGATTCTACCCCGGACGGGGTTGGCCCTCATCCTGCACGACGAAGAGCGCTCTCCTCTTTTCTCCTGATTTTCTCGAGCAAATCGACCGAGGGTATATGCCAGAACTGTGTGTGCCGATACATAATTGTAAGGACAGGCCATGAAAAACGCGCACCTGATTGCCGTTGTGCTCGCTACCACTTCTGCCGCCGGCTGTGCCTTCGAGAACACCTCGAAGCTTCTGACGCCAACCGCGCCCAGCGCCAACGTCGGCGGCGCCGCCGGAACGACGACCTCGACCGGCAGCGGAAATACCTCCGGCAACTCCAGCACCAGCACAACCACCAGCACGCCCGCCTCCGGCTTCAGCGGCGCGTGGGGCTCGTCTATCGCCGGCCTTCCGGTTGGCAACTGCGCCGATCTGAAGTGGCTCATCACCGAGCAGACGGCGACCTCCGTCGGCGGAACGGTCTCGGCAACCTGCGCGGGCGGCGCGACGGTGTCCGCCACCCTCGTCGGCCAGCTGAACGGGACGGACAAAGTCAACCTGACGGCCAGCGGCACCATCGTGGCGCTGGGGATTCCCTGCGCCTTTACCTTGACCGGGCTCGGCACGCGGCAGACCAACGACTCGATGAAGCTCGACTACCAGGGGACCCACTGCCTCGGCAGCATCAGCGGATCCGAAACGCTCCGCCGCTTCCCGATCGTCCCGTAGTTTCGATCCCTGCTCTGAGCCGGACAAGATTCGCCGCTCACCCGGAGAACAACTCCGTCTTCGCGGTGGCCGTGATCGCGAGAACTCCCGGGTGTTTTAGTCGACGCTCCGCGGAAATCGCGTAATACCGTTCCAGGACTTTTGTCGTTCGGCCGACGACCGATACGGCGTAGTGCCGACACACCTCGCGTTCGATGACCGACGGCGCGGGGAACACCGCACGCCCACTTTCTCCAAACGCCTTCAGCAACGCCGAATCCTCGAACTCACCGATCACCGAGGGATGGAGGTCTTCAGCCTCGAACCACTGTTCGAGGGCGCGACGGAGGGCGGTGTTGATCGTCGGCAGCAGCGCCGGCGTGTCGTTCAGCGAACGGGGAAACCCACGGCGTATCCGTCGCGCCAGCGGCCCGGCGGCGAAGAAGGTCGTACCGGACTCGCCTAGGAGATGGTTGAACACCTTGACCCGGACGTGCGGCGCGGCGGGACTGTCGCTGATCACCACGTCGAGCGCGTGCACGGCCAGCTGCGCAACAAGTTGGTCGGGATGGTCCTCCCGGCACGTGATCTGGACCGCCTCGGGTCCCTCGATGGCCGCACGCAAGAGGCGATAGGCGATCAGCTTCGGCACCGCATTGGCCACGCCCACCGTGAACTGAATGGCGCGCCCCGACGGCCGGCCCTTCAGCGTCTCCTGCAACTCACGGCCGGCGGTGAAGATCTCGTCCGCGTAGCGATACACGACGCGACCCACTTCGGTGAGTGCGAGCGTGCGACCTTGCCGTTCCAGAAGACGCTCTCCCAGCGAACCCTCCAGCATCTTCACCTGGGCGCTGATGGTCGGCTGCGACAGCCGCAGCTTCGCCGCGGCCTTCGAGACACCGCCCTCGCGCGCGACGGTCCAGAAGTAGAGCAGATGATGGTAGTTCAGCCAGTCCATGATATCTCGTGGCAAAAGAGTAAAACTCTATGGGGTCATTTGTAAATTTCTATTTGTCTATATATTGTCGCCCCCTTACGCTTGACCCATCCAGCGCGCCGCGTCCGCTGGGTGAGGAGAGCATGCTGGTGTACTTCCCGGACACCCCCGCCGCGCGGCCCGTTCAGATCCGCCACGCATGGTCGCCCGCGCCGTGCAAACGCTGACGGACTGGCGACCCGTAGAACGAGGTTACTGAAGACACGGAGGCGGCCGCGGGCACTGATCGCTCGCACCACATCCTAGCAGGGTGCTGAAAAAGTGACTTCAAAGGGATCGACACGATGATCCCGGCGTACTACCATGCTCCCAACCATCCGGAAGGGAGCGTACCGATGCGAGGTGACGATCCGCGCCACGATGCGATGTTCAGCTACGTCACGCCGGACGCTCGAGTCCGAGCGGACCACCCGCTCCGCCCGATCCGCACGATGACCGATGCAGCGCTGCAGCGGTTGTCGCCCCGATTCGACCGCCTGTATTCGCCCCTCGGGCGACCATCGATCCCCCCCGAGAAGTTGCTGCGAGCCCTGTTGCTCCAGATGCTGTACAGCATTCGCAGCGAGCGGCTGCTGATGGAGGAGCTGGATTACAGCGTCCTGTATCGATGGTTTGTCGGCCTGAGTCTGGACGATCCGATCTGGGACGCCACGACCTTCACGAAGAATCGCGATCGGCTGCTCGACGGCGACGTGGCCGATGCGTTCTTTGCGGAAGTCCTCGCCGCGATTCAGCAGGACGGGTTGTTGTCCGACGAGCACTTCACCGTCGATGGCACGCTGCTCGAGGCGTGGGCCAGCCACAAAAGTTTCAAGCCGAAGGGCTCGGACCAGACGCCGCCCGACGACCCAAAGAATCCGACGGTGAATTTCCACGGGCAGACGCGGCGCAATGACACCCATCAGTCGACGACGGATCCCGACGCGCGGCTGTATAAGAAAGGGACGGGCCACGAGGCCAAGCTCGCCTATCTCGGGCATCTGCTCACGGAGAACCGCCATGGCTTCATCATCGATACGGCGGTGACGGATGCCAGCGGCACCGGCGAACGCGATGCGGCCATCGCGATGCTTGGCGAATTGCCGCTCACGCGGCGGCGCATCACCGTGGCCGCCGACAAGCTGTATGACCGGCGCGCGTGGGTCACCACGGTGCGCCGGATGCGCATCACGCCTCACGTCGCGCAATACGGCGGATTCGGTGGCAGCGCGATCGATGGCCGCACGACGCGCCATCCGGGTTATGCCCTGAGTCAACGCAAGCGGAAACTGATCGAGCAAGCCTTCGGCTGGATGAAGACCGTCGGGCTCTTCCGCAAACTCCGCCACCGCGGAGGACATCTCATCGACTGGCTGTTTAGCTTCGGTGCCGCCGCCTACAACCTGGTGCGCTGGCGCAATCTCGTGGCGCACCGGACGTGACGAGGACATGGACCGATGGATCCCGATCATCGCGATGAACGCATCGCCATCAACGAACAAGGAAATCGAGTGCTGAACCGTCATTTTTCAGCACCCTGCTAGGACCGGTCACGGACATCCTGCACGCTCGAATCCTTGCTGTCGCGATCATGTCGGCACGCGGTGTCAATGAAGCCGAGCGCGGCAAGCTCCTTGAGCAGTGGGAACGAGTGAGCTTCCGCATTTTCGGGCTATACGGCAAGGACGCCCGTACGAAGGTGGGGAGTATGTGCGACTGGCGGCGAAGATCGTTTTGGAAGACATCGAGACGCGCACGTACAACCAGATCATGGGTAGGGGTGCTTCGCCCAGTGTAGCCAAGAGCTCATTGAGGCGCTCAAGTGGCACGGCGCGCGGAGCTGTGATCTCAACACCGACCGCACGGCCCGTCGCGCCGTAGTCGACGATGAGAAGCCCGTCCGGCGACGCGACCGTCTTCGCACTCTTCTCCCCTGTCGCATGGGAGAAATGCAAGTATGCGGCGAACGCCCGGCCCTTCCG
>JANNJO010000171.1:0-6602 GCA_031395755.1 Acidobacteriota bacterium | reverse complement strand
TGGATGATCGACCACACGCGGGCGTTCCGGACCCGGATCACGCTCAAGGCTCCTCAGGTTCTGGCGAGATGCGAGCGAGGCCTGCTCGAAAGCATGCGCAGACTGACCACCGACACCGTGCAGGCTGCCGTCGGCAAGAGCCTGACCAAAGAGGAAATCGAGAGCCTTCTCGCGCGTCGAAACGAGATCGTCAAGCTGTTCGAGGACAAGATCGCCCAGCGGGGAGAGGGAGCCATTCTCTACACGCTGGAGCGCTGACTCGCGCGCGCGTCAGCGCCTCACCGGCGCCGCCCGCTCGCCCGGTTCGAGGACCGTCACACGCTCGTTCAGGTAAATCGCCGTGAAGCGGCCGTCGCGGATCTCAAGCGCAGAGGGGACACCACCGGGAAACACCATACCGGTGTCGATGAGGAAAACCGCGCCGGAGAAGCGCGGCGTGATTCGCCTTGTGGTGGGGACGGTGTGCCCAACGACGAAGTGCGCCACGTTATAACGCTGAAGGACGCTCCTGATCTGGATCGCGCCGACCTCTGCTGACCACGTCGCAAACCCCCGGAACCACAACGGCCCATTCGGGTCGACGAGCGTCCAGGAGTCGATTCGCAGGAGTTCTCTCAGTCGGAGGGGATCCGGTGTCCCCAGCTGATCCAGTCCGCCGGTCCCGCCGCTATCGCCAGATCTGCCGTCGGGCGCGCTCCCGCTGGCCTCGACCTCGATTTGTGCCGCCGCCAACACCTCCGAAAGCGTGAAGAACGGCAGAACCAGCTTCCGATCGACCATTCGGCTGCGGTACTCATCGAAGCGCTTGACCTCAGCCGTCACTTGTTTGTTGATGTCCTCCAGGCTGCGCGGCGCCCTGTTCGGGTTGATCCCGGCGTGAAGGAACGCCGTGTCGCCCAGGTGCAACACCGCCGGCTTGCCCCGGAGCCAGCGCCCATAACGGCCCTGCGGACTAAATGCATCGCGATACTCGACGAACCCCGGTGGATGCGTGGCCATCCAGTCGCCCTTGCTCAGCGCCTGGTAAATTTTGGGAACGGAGCGCCGAATCTCTGTCGCGCGGGCAGCGCACAACTTGACGTAGGCCTCATAGGCCGCCTCGCGACGCTGCTCGGACTGCTCGTCGGCGAACGTGGCATAGATGTCGGGCGTGACGTCCCGACCTTCTCCCATCATGTTCATCGTCTCGTGGTTGCCGATCAGCACCGCCACGCGCCCCCCAGCCGCCGGGGCCTGCTTCTCGAGATCGATGAGGAGATCCATCACCGCCCGCACTTTCGGACCGCGATCGGTAAAATCTCCGGTCTGAACCAGAGTGGCGTTTCCGCCGGCCCAGCCGCCGCTCGCGTCGATCAAGCCGGACTGGGTGAGGATGCCTCGAAACGAGTCGAAATCCCCGTGGATATCCCCGATGACCACCACGCGCGACGACGCACTGGTCTGGGCAACTGTCCGCGGCCCTGGCATACCGCTCAGAAGCAGTATCACCAGCACCAAGGCGTGCCGGGACGCGTAACAGGTTGCCCTCATGACGGTGAACGAATTATACGCCTGGGTCAGTGAGTGACATAAGATGACGCCCGTCTCCAGACACACGCACTCCAGATGACTTCGCGCCTTAACCGGCTTGTCGGCAAACTCGTCACGGTGTGGGAAGGCGAAGCGGCGACCGCCCTGCTGATGTTCGCCTACTCCTTCCTGGCGATGACGTCCTACAACATCGTCAAGCCGATCACGCGCTCTAAGTTCATCAGCGGGCTCGGTGCCGACAACCTGCCCTACGTCCAGCTCGCGGCGGGCCTGCTGATCGGAGTCCTGATGCAGCTCTACAGCAGCGGGATCGCGCGCCTTCCCCGCCGCGCGGTGATTCCCGTTACTCAGGCAGGTGCGGCGGCGCTGCTGGTGCTGTTCTGGTTCCTCTTCCAAAGTGGCGCCAGCTGGGTCTCGGTCGCCTTCTACGTGATGGGCCTCATCCTCGGTATCCTGCTCATCAGCCAGTTCTGGACGCTGGCCAACGACATTTACGATGCGCGTCAGGCCAAACGGCTGTTCGGCTTCATCGGCGGCGGCGCGAGCCTCGGCGGAGCGATGGGGGCGGCGCTCACGTCACTTGCCGTCGAGGAGGTGGGGACCGACAACCTGCTGCTGGTGAGCGCGGCGATTCTCGGCGTCTGCGTCGCACTGGTGATAGCGATCGAGCGGCGCGAACGAGTTGAAAGCGACTTTACGGCCATCGGCCGGGAACGCGGGGTCGGCGGCGGCGAAGCGTTTCGCATGCTCAGTGCGTCGCGGCACTTGCAGGTGATCGCGTGGGTAATCGCCCTTGCGGCCATCGGCGCCACCATCATCGAGCAGCAACTCAACATGGCGGCAGCAGCCTTGAAGGGCGAGGGGTCGACCGACGCCATCACGGCGTTCCTGGCGCAGGTGACCTTCTATCTCTCGATCATCGGATTCCTTGTCCAAGTCGGTTTGACGAGCCGGATCCACCGCTCGCTCGGCTTGGCCTTCGCTCTCCTGATCCTCCCGGTGAGCCTCGGTACGACGGCCGCGATCATCCTGCTGAACAGTGCGCTCTGGGCGCCGGCGGCGGCGCGGGTGCTCGACACCTCGCTGCGCTACAGCATCGACAAGACCACGCGCGAGGTGTTGTTTCTGCCGCTGCCGTCAGAACTGAAGTACCGCGCCAAGCCCTTCGTCGATGTCACGATGGACCGCTTTGCGAAAGCCGTGGGAGCGCTGCTCCTCCTCGTGCTCATCAAGCCATGGGGGCTGGGCCTCACGTGGCAACGGCTGAGCTACGCGAGCCTGGTGGTGACAGGCCTGTGGGTGTACATGGCGATACGGGCACGCCGCGAGTATCTGAAGGCGTTCCGGCACAGCATCGAGACCGGCACCATCGCACCGGCAAGCGTGCGTCTCAACGTCGCGGATCAGGCCACGATCGAGACACTGGTCGAGGAGCTGTCGAACCCCGACGAATCGTCCGTCCTTTACGCCATGGAGATGCTCGAGACGCTCAACCGGCGCAACCTGATTACGCCGTTGCTGCTGCACCATGAGTCGCCCAAAGTGCGGGCGCGCGCGTTGCTGGCCCTCGAGTCGGCGCGGGAGTCGGTCGCTGGCCGGTGGACGCAGGCCGTCGAACGGATGTTGAGGGACGAAGATGCCGACGTGCGCGCGGCAGCCGTGCGCGCGCTGGCGGTGCTGCGCAAGGAGGAGGCGGCGACGCTGATGCGGACGTACCTGCACGATCCGGAGCCGCGTGTGGCGATAACGGCCGCTGTCGTGTTGGCCGACTCGGGGCGCGAGGCTGACGCGCGCGCAGCCGAAGAGGCGTTCACGAGGCTCATCGACGACTCGCGCGCAGCCGCGGCCGGTGCGCGCATGGAAGCCGCCGCCGCGCTCGCGCACGTCAGGAACCTGCGCTTTCGTCCGCTGCTCGTGCCGCTCTTCCACGACGCTGATTTCGACGTCGCTCGCGAAGCCATTCGCAGCGCGCGCGCGATGGGGCCGAGCGATACGCTGTTTGTGCCGGCGCTCGTCTCGCTGCTGGGTCATCGGGTGCTCAAGACCGCCGCGCGCGATACGCTCGTCAGCTACGGCGATGAAGTACTCGACACGCTCGCGCACTTTTTGAAGGACCGCGACGAGCACGTCTGGGTGCGCCGCCACATTCCAACCGTGCTCGCGCTCCTTCCAACGCAGCGGTCGATGAACGTCCTGCTCGCAACGCTCGAGGATCCCGACGGCTTCCTGCGCTACAAGGTCGTGGTTGCGATGGAGAAGCTGCGGCGCGACCACCCCGAGCTGACCTTCGCGCACGGGCCGGTCGAAGCGCTCGTGCTGAAGGAGAGTACTCGCTATTACACGTATCTGGTCCTGCGGACTAACCTTCTGCACGGGAACCTGGGGGCGCAGCAGTCGTTGCTGATGCGGGCGCTCCAGGACAAACTCGTTCGCACAGTCGACCGCCTCTACCGGCTGCTTGGGCTGATCTATCCCTGGAAGGACGTTGCCGCCGCGCGCTATACGATCCAGCACGGGGACGGCCGCAGGCGTTCCGGCGCAATCGAGTACATCGACAACCTGCTGAGCGGCGCGGTTCGAAAGAGCGTGATGCCCATCATTGAAGACTCCCCGATGGAGGAAAAGGTGAAACGCGCCCACCTCATCCTCAAAACCCGGCCGGGCGGTCTCGAGGAGACGGTGGCGCAACTCGTGCACGATCCCGATTCGGTCCTGGCCGCCGCCGCCATTCATTTCGTCGAGCAGCGTCAGCTGTGGTCGTTATGCCGCGATCTCGAACACTCGCTGGCGCACCGGCCGGCGGCCGACTGGTACGTCTTCGAAGCCGCCTCGTGGGCCCTCGCCGCACACAGCCTGCCGGAGGAGCGCCGGGATCTCTGGATCGATCCGCTCCCCGCAGTCGAGCTCGCGGACCGCCTTCGGTCGATGCCGCTTTTTGATTTCGTGTCGGTCGATGAGCTGTTCCGCATCGCAGGCGCAGGACGGCAGGTGCGTCACGAAGGAGGCCGTGAGCTCTATCACGAGGGGGCTCGGGCCGCAGAGGTGCAGTTCCTGCTCGACGGGTCCGTGCGCCTGTCCGCCCAGGACGACGCGTCGTATGATCTTGGCGCGCCAGCCGTGCTCGCCTTCGAGAACATGCTCGAAGGCAGCCCCCTGCGCCTGACGATTCGCGCGGTCGATCGCACCATCTGCCTGACGGTCCGCGACGACGAGTTCCTGACCATGATGTCGGACAATATCCTGCTGGCGCAGGGGCTGTTCCGTATGCTTCTGGACACGCCGAAAGCACGCCACTGGCGCACGGTCTATGCGCCGCTGCTCAAGCCCGAGCCCGTGAGTCCCCAGAGCCTGCCACTGCCGCCGCTCGAGAAGGTCTTGCTCCTGCGCCAGAACCCGCTGCTCGAGCGCGCGACCGTGAACCAGCTACTCGACTTGGCGACGATCACGCGGGAGGTGGCGCTCGCTCGTGGCAGCGTACTCTTCAACGAAAACGATCCGCCTGCGCTGTATTACGTGTTGAACGGTGAAGTACGCCTCGACGCCGACGGGACCGACTCCGTCGTCGCCAGCTCGGGCAGTACGATCGGCATGTCGGAAACCCTGGCTGGGGTCCCGCTGGGGAGACGCGCGATCGTCACGCGCGAAGGACACGCGCTCCGTCTCGGTCATGAGGAGCTGTTTGAGGTGCTGGCTGATCACATCGATCTGCTGCAGGGCCTCTTCAGCGGGCTCCTGCAGGCGCAGAAGGCGAAGACGGAGGTTCCGCTGGTCGCGGATGGTAAGCCATCATGATGAGGCTCGTCACCACAAACGCGACCGCCGCGCTCGCGTAAGCGCTTCCTTCGCCAAAACGCTGCAGCGCGCCGTGCCCCCAGACGGGGCCAATCGCGCGGCCGAGACTCTCGAGCGCGCCCGCCGCGCCCTGCACCGTTCCTTGCTCGTCTTTCGATCCGCCATGGCTTACCAGGGTCACGATCGACGCATTACACAGACCGACACCGACACCGGCGGGAATCAGGGCGACGAGAAACATCGTGACCGAGCGCGATGACGCGACAAGTCCCCAGCCGGCCGCCGCAATCACCAGCCCCACCAGGAGCGTACGTTGCACGCCAATCATCCGGACGACGATGCCCACGAAGCCGGCCTGAACGATGACGCCCAGCAATCCAAACGCCGCGAGCACGTAGCCCGTTTGCGTGAGGTCGAACCCGAAACGCCGCGAGGCAAATAGTGCGAACGTCGTCGTGCACACCGCAAAGGAGCACCAGTAGAGAAAATCCGCCATCAGCAGCGGCCGCAGATGGCGGCGCCGAAATACTTCCGGAAGTGCGCGCCACGGCGAGACGGCCACTGCGCTTCCACGATGCACTGTTTCCGGAAGCCAGAACCACGCCATCGCCACGGCCAGCATCGTGATCGCCGCCGCGGCCCAGATGGGCGCGGTGTAGCTGAACTGGGCGAACAGCCCCGCCAGGCCGGGGCCCACGATGAACCCGAGACCAAAGGCCGCGCCCAGAAATCCGAACGCCTTCGCGCGCTCTTCCGGTTCCGTGACATCGGCGATGTAGGCGCGGGCGATGGTGATGTTGCCGCCGGATAACCCGTCGATCACGCGCGCGGCGAACAGCATAGGCAGGCTCTGCGCGACGGCGAGCATGGCGAAGCTGATGACGGTTCCGATGAGGCTGAAAATCAGGACGGGCCGACGGCCGTATCGATCAGACAGGACGCCAAGGGCGGGTGCGGCAATGAGTTGAGCCAGGGAGAACGCCGCGAACAGCAGCCCGATGGTGACGGGAGAGGCCCCGAATGTCTCCGCATAAAACGGGAGCAGCGGGATGATGATGCCGAAGCCGACGAGATTGACGAAAACCGTGAGGAAGATGACGAGGAGCGGACGCGACACGTGTGGAGATTATGTCACGTCCGTCCACCCGTTAGCCGACGAGCGCCTAGTGGATAAAATAATTTTTGTCATAAAATGCACATAAGCTTATTTCAAAACAGATTCTTTTCGGCGCACCTTCATATTTGTGCGCCCTAGGCAAGTGCATCCCTCGTTCATTATC
>JANNJO010000143.1:0-1696 GCA_031395755.1 Acidobacteriota bacterium | reverse complement strand
GGGCTTTCGCCGCGCGTGAGCTTCTCGGTCACGGCAATCGACATTGCACGCAGCACGGCGAGGTGCGCGGCGATCCTGCCCGCCAGGATCGACGACGCCGGGTCGACGGGACCAGCGGTTCGCAGCCATGCGAGCCACGTGTCGACCAGGACGATACTCGAGTAGAGCCGCTCCGGACCGCTACGCTCGAAGGCGAGCTCGTTAATCACCTGTCCCCAGCCACCGCCCTCGACGCCGATCAACGCATCCTCGGCGAGCTTGACGTCATCGAAGAACACTTCCGCAAAATGCGCGTCGCCAGCGAGATCCGTGATGGGGCGTATCGTGATCCCGGGAAGCGACAGGTCGACGATGAACTGCGACAAACCCTTATGCCGGTCTTCGCTCGTTCCGGAGGTGCGTACGAGGGCCACCATGTAATGGCTCTTGGCGGCGTTCGTCGTCCACAGCTTCTGTCCAGTGAGGCGCCAGCCAGCGGACGCTTTGACGGCCCGCGACCTGACGCTCGCGAGGTCGGAACCCGACTGCGGCTCGCTCATGCCGATGCAGAAACACGCCTCTGCCCGACAAATGCGCGGCAGGTAGAAGCGCTTCTGCTCTTCAGTTCCGTACTTGAGGATCATTGGCGCGTGCTGGCGGTCCGCGATCCAGTGCGCCGATACCGGAGCCCCAGCCGAGAGCAGCTCCTCGACGAGCACGAAGCGGTCGAAGGCCGTCCGGCCCTGGCCGCCGTACTCGACGGGAAGCGTCAGGCCGATCCAGCCGCGTGCAGCCAGCTCGCGGCTGAATTCCGGATCGAATCCCAACCACGACCGCGCACGCCTTTCCGGCGGCCACCGTGCTGCCACGTCCTCGAGGAACGCGCGAACGGATGTCCTGAATTCCGTTGCGGCAGCCGGGATTGGCGACAGCGAAAGTACATTCATCCGCAGATTCCTCCCGGCACGTCTAGACGGCCTTCCCTATATAGCATAGCCACATGGGGCGCTGGAGCGCATGATTGCGTTGCCGCCTTTGGTCATTTACAAGACGAACGAGGATGAGTGGTATGGCTGGTATGGCAGCGGTCGGAAATGCACTGAGCCGCAGGTCCGTCGTCCGGAACGCCGACGAAGCCGTTGCCGAGTTGGTTCGGGATGGCATGACCATCGCGTTGGGAGGCTTCCATACGGCATCGCGCGCCATGGCGGTGGTGCGGTCCGTGGTTCGGGCAGGGCGTCGCAATCTCACGCTGATCGGTTCTCCGGCCGCCTTGGACGCCGACCTGCTGATCGCAACCGGTTGCGTCAGTCGAATCATGCTCCCCTATGTTGGCGTGGAGGGCATGTACGCGACGGGACCGTTTTTCCGACGCGCCGCCGAGTCCGGCAGCCTCGAAATCTGCGAGGTGGACGAGGGCATCGTCCTCACGATGTTCAAGGCCGCGCGCCAGGGGTTGAATTTCCTTCCCTGGAAGGGCGGCGTGGGCACGTCGCTTCCTGAACTGAATAAAGACCTCAAGGTGATCGAGGACCCGTTTACCGGCAAACCGGTTCTGGCCGTCCCCGCAGTGCATCCCGACGTAGCCCTCATCCATGCGGCACAGGCCGATCCCTTCGGCAACGTGCAGCATCAAGGAAACGCATTCGGCGATAGCCTGATGGCCTCCGCTGCTGCCGCCTGTATCGTGCAAGTGGAGCGGTTGGTGCCGGTGTTG
>JANNJO010000138.1:0-7938 GCA_031395755.1 Acidobacteriota bacterium | reverse complement strand
GTGGCCGAAGTCACCCACCGTCTCCGATGTGCCCAAGAGCAGCATTCCGTGCGGGTTCAACGCGTAGTGAAACAGAGGAATGAGTTTACACTGCAGCTCCGCGCCCATGTAGATGAGCAAGTTGCGACAGCTGACCAGATCGAGCTTGGAAAACGGCGGATCCTTGATCACGTCGTGTTCGGAGAAGACCAGCACGTCGCGGATGCTCTTGTGGATCCGATACGAGCCGCCCTCCACCGAGAAAAAGCGAGTTAGTCGTTCGGGCGAGATGTCACTGGCGATGGCGCTGGGGTAAAGGCCGGCTCGGGCGGTGTCGATGGCTCGGCTATCGATATCGGTGGCGAACACCTGCAGCTTGAGGCCCAGCCTTCTTGCTTCGAGCTCCTCTCGCAATAAAATGGCCAGCGAGTAGGCCTCTTCGCCGGTAGAGCAGCCGGAGACCCAAACCCGCACCACCGCCCCGGAACGCTTGCCCGCCAGCATGGCTCCGAGCTGCTGTTTCAGAGCATCGAACGCTTCCGGGTCACGAAAAAAGCCAGTGACGCCGATCAGCAAGTCGCGAAAGAGCGCGTCGAGTTCGCTTGGAGTCTCCTGCAAATAGCGGAGGTAGGCGCCGAGCTCGTCGATCTGCTGCACGGCCATGCGCCGCTCGAGGCGGCGGCTAATCGTGTTCCGCTTGTACTGAGAAAAATCGTGACCCGACTGTGCGCGCAGCAATATCAGGATTTTCTTGAGCAGGTCGTCGGCCTTTTGCGCTGACAGGCTCCGAGAATCTGTTCCTGAGCGCCTCGGTGCACGGCCTCACACGTACCCAGATCGAAGCTCTCTACGATCGCATCGTCGACTACTCCGGGCTCGCGGCGTTCATGGACGTGGCCATGAAGAACTACTCGTCCGGGATGGTGGTACGGCTGGCGTTCGCCCTGGCGGCTAATCTGGATCCGGACATGCTCCTGCTTGACGAAGTGTTCGCCGTCGGCGACGAGGCTTTTCAGCAGCAATGCATCCGCACCGTGCAGCAGTTTCGCGCCGACGGCAAAACGATCCTGTTCGTGTCGCATTCGGCGGCTGCGATTCGGAGCATTTGCGATCGCGTGTGCCTGCTGGACCGCGGCCGCCTCCTCTTTGACGGCCCCGTGTCGCGCGGACTCCAGGAATACGATCGTGTGACGTCGAGCCGCGCGAATGTGGGTGCGCCGGCCGAATCGCAGGAGACGCCGGTCGAGGAAGGCGGTTGGCATCGAGTTGTCCCGGGTGAACGCTGGTTGGAGGGAGGCGAATGGGCTTTTGAGCTGCTCCGACGAGAAGGACTGCAACCGTCCGACCCGGTGCTCGACGTTGGCTGTGGCAGCCTGAGCACAGGTCGGCATTTATTGCCGTTCCTCGATCCTGGCCGCTACTGGGGCTTCGATACGAATCACGCACTCATGCTGGCCGGCGTGACCATGGAGCTGCCGCGGGTCGGCGTGCCAGCCGAGCGCGGCGTGTATCTGTTCAATCAGGAATTCGACCTCTCAGGCGCCCCGCAGCGGTTCCAGTTTGCCATCTCCGAGGGGCTCTTCTCACGTCTGCCACTGAACCGTATCGCCCGCTGCATTGCTGCGGTCACGCAGCGACTCGCCTCGGGCGGTCGCTTCTATGCGACGTGGTTCGAGAACCCCGATCCCCGCAGCTTCGATCCGATCGATCGAGGTGGGTTTACAACGTTCCCGGATGCCGAGCCGTACCATTACCCCTTCGCGATGTTGGCGGGCATCTGCGACGCCATTGGTGCATGCGCCGAGCGGGTTGAGCCCGGTCGCACCCATCCTCGCGGAGAGTCGCTGATGATCATCACGCCCGCACGATGATCGGCACGCGGTCTCACGAGCCTGTCGCGGCGCCCGGGACAGGAGAGATCGCGGAGTTGCGCGCCGAGCTGACCCGCGTGACAGCCGAGCGGGATTCACTCGACATCGGCGCGGACGAGACGATCGCCGAAATCACGACGCTGCTCGATCGACAGATCGATCTGCTGAGTGACACGCTCGAGATGCGGATGGCGCTTGCCCGTGTCCAGTCCAGCTTTGGGTGGCGGGTGCTCGAAGCGCTGCGACGCCGGAAGCTGGCGCTTCGCCGTATGGCGATGATTTGCCGTGGACTCCGGAGGCCGTGGCGTACCCACTCGGGAGTGCCGGCGTTCGTGACGAACGCGCCGCTCGGGGTCAATGTTGCCGGCTACCTGAACACGGAAAGCGGTATGGGGGAGGCCGCGCGCCTCAGTATCCGCTCGCTCGAGGCTGCCGGTATTCCCGTGGTCCTCAACAATGTGGCCTCCCGGCTGCGAATGCTGGACGGGACGTACACGTCGTTCACCGACGCAAACCCGCACCCCTTTAATCTCGTTCATTTGAACGCAGACAACATGGAATGGTTTGCACGGGCCCGGGGACGTACGTACTTCCGCGACAGGTACACGATTGGCTACTGGTTCTGGGAGCTGGCTCAGTTTCGGCGGGATTGGATGTCCGCCTTCGCGTTCGTCGATGAGGTGTGGGCGCCGAGCGAGTTTGGCCGTGCGGCACTGGCCGAGCGCTCATCCGTGCCGGTCTTCTGCATGCCGCTGCCCGTGGTTGCGCCGCCTCGGTCGTCGTTCCGCCGTTCGCACTTCGACCTCCCGGAAGATGCGTTCGTGTTCCTGTTTACGTTTGACGTCTCGAGCCAGATGGAACGGAAGAACCCTCTAGGGGTGATCGCCGCGTTTCGTGCCGCGTTCGGCGCCCGGCGAGACGTTCTCCTGGTGCTGAAGTTCACGAACGCCGAATATGATCCCGGGGGCGTGCGTAGTCTCTTTCGCGCAACCGATGGCATCAGTGCTGTGCTGCTTGAAGGGTGTATGGCGCGAGATGAGCTGGCTGGGTTGATGGCCGCTGCGGATTGCTACGTCTCGCTGCATCGTTCCGAGGGCTTTGGACTCGGTGTTGCCGAAGCGATGGCGCTGGGCAAACCGGTCATCGCGACCAGGTACTCGGGGCCTGCTGATTTCATGACCCCGGCGAACAGTTATCCAGTCGACTACCGTCTCGTGCGAATCCCGCGAGACTACGGACCGTATCTGGAAGGATTTACCTGGGCTGAGCCCGATCTCGAGCATGCCAGCTGCCTGATGCGTCATGTCGCCGACGCTCCCGGTGAAGCGGCGGCTCATGGACTGCAGGCGGCTGCCGACATCGCCGACTGGCGAGCGCCCGCCCGGACTGGTGCGTCCGTTCGCAGGCGTCTGGAGGAGATCCGATAGCGCCGCGATGACAGACCACACGTCAGATATCCACCAGCCGCGAGGCCGGACCGAGCGGGAGATTGGAGCGACCCTGGCGCGGCTCGAGGGCCAGAACAGAGTCGTGCGCGAGGAGCTGAACCTCGTTCTGTCTTCAAAGGGACGCCGACTGATCCTGTTGGCCGGCCATCCTGTGTGGACCCTCCGCGCCGCGATATCGTGGATGCTCGGACGAACACCGCTGGCTGCCGCACGAGATCTGTGGAGTGAGTTTCGGGCCCATCGAATTTCCCTCAGCGCGATCGCGCCCTCTCCTGACGGGGATGGCTCGCAGGCTGCGCCGCCGGCCATGCAGTGGAGCCGCGAGCTCGGGATCAGCGGAGAAGTGCACGAGGGGCTGCTGTGTGACGGAAGCTCGCGCTTCACATTCCGGACGACAGTAGGCCCTGGCGCGCGGCTCCGCGCGCAGTGTGCGATCCTGCCGCGTGCCTGGGACGTATATGGTCGAGGCCTTGAATTCCTGGTGAGCGTCCGGCTTGGCTCAGCAGGCGAACACACGGCATCGCGCGTGCTGAATCCGTCCACGCGGTGGAGCGATCGAGGCTGGCGGGCGCTCACTGTCGCGATGCCAGCCGCCGCCAGCGGAGAAGCCGTCGTGGCCCTCGAAACGCGCGCACCAGCCGGTGCGGGGCGGGCAACCGCGCCTGCCGC
The DNA here is from genome assembly GCA_031395755.1 of Acidobacteriota bacterium. Lineage (GTDB taxonomy): Bacteria > Acidobacteriota > Vicinamibacteria > Vicinamibacterales > JAMQPK01 > JAMQPK01. The sequence continues at coordinate 3,971 of JANNJO010000138.1, read as the reverse complement.
CTGGGGCGATCTCACGCTCGAATGGCCCAGGAGCGCCGCCGAGCGCAAACAACTTGTTCGTGGCGCGATCCGCCGCCTCCGAGAGTGGGGTGTACGCGGCACGATTGCCTACGCGCGCGGGAGACGCCGCGGCGAGGATCAAGCGGCTGCGTACAGGCGCTGGGTCAGCCTGCACCAGCTCGACGATCGAGCGCTGGCAGCACTTCGCGCCGGCGTCGAGGCGCTGCCGTACCGACCGCTCATCAGCGTCATCACGCCCGTTCACAACACCGGGCCGGATGTTCTGACCGCCTGCCTCGAATCGGTGCGGGCGCAGGCATACGGCAACTGGCAGCACTGCATCGCGGATGACGGATCGACACTGACGGGTACGGGGAGCGTGCTTCGCCGGTACTCGAATGATCCTCGCATCCGCCTCGTGAGGTTGGAGCACGGGCAGCACGTTTCGGCCGCATCGAATGCAGCGCTGTCGCTTGCCACTGGAGAGTACGTCGCTCTTCTCGATCATGACGACGAGCTGGCGCCGGAGGCGCTGGCGGAAGTGGTTCGATACCTGAACGCGCATCCCGACGCGGATGTGATCTATTCAGACGAGGACAAGCTCGACGAGACCGGTGCGCGTTGCGATCCGTACTTCAAGCCGGACTGGTCACCGGAGCTGTTCCTGAGCTACATGTATACCTGCCACTTAATGGTTGTGCGGCGGCAGCTCATCGAGGACATCGGCCGGTTTCGCCTGGGCTTTGAAGGCGCGCAGGACTACGACCTTCTGTTACGCCTCATGGAAAAGACCGATCGGATTCATCACATCCCGCAGATTCTTTACCACTGGCGTAAAGGCCCCGGGTCCACGGCATCGGCTGGTGCCATAAAACCCTGGGCACTCGAGGCCGGCCGTCGCGCACTGGAGGATTACGGGAGCCGAGCGGGGTTGGCAGCCGAGGTGCTGTCCGGACCACAGCCCGGAATGTACCGATTGCGACGTGCCATTCAGAACGAGCCGCTCGCGTCCATTGTGATTCCGACAACAGGCCGGCCGCACGGCAAACGCGGCGATCTGCTGGCCCGTTGTCTGCGAAGCCTCGACAAGACCGCATGGCGCAAATTCGAGGCAATCGTCGCGACAGACGAGGGACGATTGAGCGAGGCGGCAAGAGAGGCGCTCCAACGGTTGCCCCACTCCCTCGTCGTCTATCCGCAGCGCTCGACGTTCAATTTTTCACATAAGGTCAACGAGGCGGTGCGGGACGCTCGAGGCGAGCACATCGCTCTCTTCAACGACGACCTCGAGGTTATGTCGCCGGAGTGGCTGACCGCGATGCTCGAGTATTCGCAGGTTCCCGCGGTGGGTGCTGTCGGCGCAAAACTGGTCTATCCCGACGGGCGGCTCCAGCATGTGGGTATGCTGATCGGGGTCTGCGGCCTGGCGGCGCACGCGTTTCATCGGTACCCGGGCGGGACGACCGGCTACGCAGGGAATGCGGTTGTCGCGCGGAACTGTTCGGCGGTCACCGCCGCGTGCCTCATGACCCGGAGAGCGGTGTTCGAGGAGCTTGGCGGACTGGACGAAGCGTTTCCTGTCGATTTCAACGACGTGGATTTCTGCCTGCGACTCCGCGCTGCCGGGTATCGTGTCGTGTTCACACCTTGCGCCGAGCTCATCCATCATGAGTCAGCGAGTTTCGGAGGTCGAATACAGAGTTCGGCGGAGTTGGCGCGAATGCGTCAGCAGTGGGGCGCCGTGCTCGATCGGGACCCGTACTACAATCCGAATCTCTCGAAGCTCTTCAGCGACTATCGCCTTCAGCTGTGAGCGCAGAGCCTGGCAGCATCGTGGCCTGTGCGATCTGCGGAGGCATGCAAACGCGCCGGCTCTACACCAAGTCGGGATACGACATCGGACGCTGTGTCCGCTGCGGGCTCGTGTACGCAAACCCTCGGGCGCCGCGGGAGACGGTCGTGGCGCGTTACAGCGGCGACTATTTCTGGAAGGAGTATCTGCCGGCGCTGGGGGTCCTGGACGGGAGCTACGACCTGGCGCAATTCGATGCGCGGTACGCGCCGCTTCTTGGATTGCTTGGGCCGGCGGCCGGTCGCCGGCTTCTCGAGATTGGCTGCGGCGCCGGGTTTTTTCTGAAGAGCGCCGAGCGGCATGGCTGGCGCGTGGCAGGCATCGAGTTGTCCGAAGAGGCCTCGCGATTCGGGAGCGAGCAGTTGGGACTCGACATTCGCCGGGAGCCGGCTGAAGCGATGATCGCTGCCCCTGCAACTGTCGACGCCGTCGTGATGTTCGACACGATCGAGCACCTGTTCGATCCGCGCGCCGCCTTAACGGCGGCTGCGCGCGCGCTCGTTCCCGGCGGGCTGCTTCTTGTGGCGACCCCCAACTTCCGCGCCTTCAGCCGTCAGCTGCTCGCTTCGTCTTGGGCAGTGCTCAGTCCGCTCGAGCACATGTACTACTTCGAAGAACGAACGCTTCACAGACTTCTCGGGATTTGCGGTTTCTCCGACGTGCGGTTCATTCGCCAGAACCCTGCATGGACCCCGCAGGAAACGATGAACTTCGTGTACACGCATGCGCCTCGCGGCGTGCGAGCGCGGCTCGCGGCTTTGATCAGTCGCCTCGGCGGCTATCCACTGGCGCGAAGCATTCAGCGCGCCGGCCGTCAGGATATTCTTCTGTGCCTGGCCAGACGCTCATGACCCTTCCCGGTTCGTGTTTGGTTTACGCGCAACGAACCAGGTCTGCCGGCCGAGCAGCCACCAGGCTGGGCGAAACGCCAGGTACAGCCTGACGAGCCGCGGCGACTGCGGGATTCTGCTCCGAGTCGTGTAAGGCAGGAACCTCGGAATGACCTCCACCACTTCAAAGCCCAGACTCTCGCACGCCTCCACGAGCGTACGGTCGGTCAGCGGCAGATGGTGGTCGACAAAATCCCAATAGGCGCCGCCGACCAGCCGAATGTTGGGCTGCAGTACCAGCAACCGGCCCCCTGGGCGTAACACGGTGCGGATTTCAGCAAGCGTCGTGAGAAACGTTTCCTTGTTGGGAAGGTGCTCCAGGAAGTTGCTGCAGAAGACGACGTCAACCGAATCCGGCGCGACTTTGGTCGAAAGAAGGTCGCTTGGCACAAAGACTTCTTCGGTGCCCTCGGGCATCTGTCGTCCGGACAGACGCTCGATGTCGACAGCGATTTTGCGCGCGCAGCGTATGTGACGGAGGAATTCGCCGAAGCCAGCTCCGAGATCGAGAACGACATCGGTGGCGTTTACGTACCGCTGGAGAAAATGTTGGCACAGGATGCGCCAGATAGCGTCCTTTGATTCGCGGTCGGCTTCCGGGAAACGAGTCGCGTAAAGCGAGTCGAGTTTCATGTCAGTCTGATGGCAAGACAAGCCATTGTGAGCGAGATGAGCAGCAACCCGAGAGATCGCGCGATGAGCCACTCAGAGAGGACGGACGCCCAGCCGATCTCCACGGGATCGCGAAACGCGAACCAATAGTCCACCGTTCGGTCCTCGGCAATGACCGTGAACGGCTTATCAGGGCAGGAGACAGGGACATCCATCCACCTTTCTTTCGCGAGCTGCCGCGGTATTAGTGTGTGTTCGCGGCCGGACGCGACGTCCTTGACTGCGAGAGACAACCCGGGCTCGCCAAGATAACCTGCAACGTCGAATTTCAGAAGCCGTGTCCGCTCACACGGCGGGAGAGGATGGCTCTCGAAGCGGCCCATTGAGGGATTGCCGAGATTCGTGAACGAACCACGAGAGCGCCGAAGCGGGTCCGTTGGAGTCGTAGGGTACACCCCTTCGCTGACAAACGGTCCTTCGCGACTTGAAACCGGGGCCAGCCTCAACGGCTCGCGTATGCCGGGCGGGAGAATCGACCGCACGTACGGATGTCGAAGCCATCCGTTGGCCAGCAAAAGAGGATTCGAGGATGGGACCTGAAATGGAAAAGGTTTCGA
>JANNJO010000083.1:0-8868 GCA_031395755.1 Acidobacteriota bacterium | reverse complement strand
CCCGCCGCACCTCACGCACCAAGTTACTGTCCGCGCGCCGGTGCCGCGCCGCGCCCGCGCATGCCGCGTTCGGTCGATGGCGGGACGATGCCCTTCGTGCGAAGGTAAACCGTGAGGATGCCGTACTCCTCGTTGCTGTGCACGATCAGGTTCGTGAGCACGCCGCCGCGCGACGCCTCGTTCTGGCCCTGCCGCACGAGCTCGAGCGCGCTCTGATCGGTGAGATTCGCGAAGACCGGGTCGCAGAACGCAAACGAATCGGCGAGCGCCTGGATGATGTCGGCGCGTGTCGTCTTGGTCTGCTCCAGGTTCTGGCCCTGGTTCGGGTTAGCCTCGCCGCGCGCCGCGGAGCAGGCGTTGAACTGCGAGTTCGCGACGTGCGCGAGCTGCGCGCCGAAGACGCGGATGTCGGGCGATGGCCGATAGCCGTAGTCGGCCTCGCCGAGCTTCTGCGCGGTTTCGGTGAGGTTCATCTTGATGGTGTTGTAGGACCGGCGCAGCCCTTCGCTGAGCGGAATTTTCTGGCCGCCTGGGGCGGCCGCGGGCGCCTGTGCCTGGGCGGTCGATGCCGACAACACGCACGCGAACATCACACAAACAACTGCCTTCATAAGTGCTCCTTGAAAGTTTCGCGGGAACCGCCACTTTACACCAAGAACCGGCAAACCCAGAACCCGGAACCCTTATAATCACTTTCCATGGTGACCCAGATCGCGTTTTCACGTCGCGAGCTCCTCAAGCGGCTGGGCTTCGCGGGCGTTGCAGCCATCGCGATGCCGGACCTGAGCCGCGTGCTGCTGTTTCAACGCGAGGTGCTGGCGGGCCAACGCCCGCAGGCGCCAACGCTGATGGCCGAGGAATTGGCGACGCTGGCCGCGATTTGCGCGCGTCTCATCCCGACCGACAAGAACGGCCCCGGCGCCACCGAAGCCCGCGCGTCTCAGTACATCGATCGCGCGCTCGGCGGCTGGCTCGCGACGTCGCGGGACGCGTACACCGCCGGCCTTGCGGTCATTGACGACACCTCGCGAAAGAGAAGCGCGCGGCGCTTCGTCGAGCTGGCGACGGCCGATCAGGACGCCGTCCTCCTCGCGCTCGAGCCGACGCCGTTCTTCGCGCTGGTGCGAACGCACACCATCCAGGGCACGTTCTCCGATCCGGCGTATGGCGGCAACGCGAATTTCGTCGGATGGGATCTCATCGGGTATCCGGGCGTCCGCTTGAACGTGACGGCCGACGATCAGCGGATGGCGTCGCCCCCGAAGCCGATTCGACGGTCGGCGTACGATTACGCGATGTTCTCCGCGATGGGGGCGACCCATGCCCACTAATCTCAAACCGACCGAAGTCGTCATCGTCGGCATGGGCGCGGCAGGCGGCGTTACGGCGCTGCCGCTTGCGCAGGCGGGCCTTGACGTCATCGGCCTCGAAGCCGGCACGTGGCTGACGTCGAAAGACTTCGCCCCGGATGAGCTCCGCAATAACTATCGCGCGTGGCCGCAGTCGGTGCAGAAGGCGAACCGCGAGGTGCCGACGCATCGAGCGAATGCCAATTCGCCGTATTCACCGCGTGCGGCGTTTCATCCGATGATGAACGGCGTCGGCGGGACCACGCTGCACTACTGGGCGCAGAGCTGGCGCCTCAGCCCGTGGGATTTCAAGGTCGTCAGCGACACCACCAGGCGGTACGGCGCGTCCCGCCTTCCCACAGGTTCGACGGTCGAAGACTGGCCGTTCGGCATCGACGAGCTCGAGCGCTACTACGACATCGTCGAGTACGAGCTGGGTGTCTCGGGCCAAGCCGGCAACATCAACGGGAAGATCGATCCACGAGGGAACATTTTCGAAGGGGCGCGGGGCCGCGAATACCCGATGCCGCCGCTGCGATGGACCGACTGGCACGACAAGATGGCGGCCGCTGCGCGCGGGCTCGGTTGGCACCCGTTTCCCGGCCCTGCGGCCATCAATACGCGGACGTACGAAGGGCGTCCCGGGTGCGCGTATCACGGCTTCTGCGCGCGAGGCGGCTGCCATGTGAATGCGAAGGGATCCACGGCGGTGACCACGATCCCGAAAGCGCAGAAGACCGGAAAATTGAGCGTCGTGACCGAGGCGCACGTCACAGCCGTCAACGTCGACGCCAACGGCCGCGTGACCGGCGTGACGTATGCGAAGGGGACTGAGGAGTACTTTCAGCCTGCGAGGGTCGTGCTGCTTGCCACCTACACGTACGAGAACGTCCGGACGTTGTTGCTGTCGAAGTCGCCGGCGTTCCCAAACGGCCTGTCCAACAACCACGGCCAGGTCGGCAGGCACTACATGACGCACGCCACAGGCGGCAGCGTGACCGCGCTCTTTCCGGTCAATCTGAACAACTGGTATGGACTGCCGGCGCAGGGTGTGGCCGTCGATGACTTCGCCGACGACAACTTCGACCACGCGAAGCTGGATTTCATCGGCGGCGGGAATCTGTTCGTGTATTCCGATCGGCGTCCGATTGTGGCAGCGAGCATGAACACGTTCGGCAAGGTGCCGGCGTGGGGATCGGCATGGAAGGCTTTCGTCAAACAGAACGCCGACCGCTGGCATGGCGCCTACATTCAGAAGACGACGCTGCCCTACGAGGATAACTATCTCGATCTCGATCCGACCGTGAAGGATCCCTTGGGATTGCCGGTGTGCCGCATCACCGCCGATTTCAAGGACAACGAGCGCAAAGCGTCGGCGTTTGTCGGCGACAAGATGGAGCAGTGGTATCGCTCGGCGGGTGCGACCGATATCGTCCGCAATCCGTTAGGCACCATGGGTCCGTCGACCCACGCGTATGGCGGGACGCGCATGGGCGACAACGCCGACACGAACGTCGTCAATCGCTGGGGCTTCTCTCACGAGGCGCCGAATCTCGGTATTCTCGGCGCGTCGGTGATGGGGACCAGCGGCGCGCACAATCCCACGCTGACCGCGCAGGCGCTCGCCTGGCGGACAGCGGAGTATTTGGTCAAGAACTGGAACACGATTTCGGGCTAAGAAGCGTCGACTAGTCCTTCGGCGGAATTTCTCGCATGTGCACGTCGGGCTCCGGGCCCGAATCGGTCTTGCCGTCAAGGCCGGTCTTGCGCTGAAACTCATCGGCATCGCTGTTCGCACCGGGTTTGACGTTCTTGGTGGCCCCGTCCGCCTGCCCTTTCGAAAGCGCTGGGTTTGGTCCTTGTTTATCCATAAAGCCCTCCACGCTCCAATAAGCAACACCAGTACCGTCGCCATTCTCGCCGCAGCGGTAGTGCTGATCCCCTGCGTCGTGTGCTCTCAGGAGCCTCTCCCGCATGCCATCGTCTTCGATCCCTACATGACACCTGCGGCTGGTGCCCAGGGATTGCTCACCGTCCAACGCCTCTTCGCCGCTGCGGAAGATCGATGGCTGCCGCGCAAAGTTGGCCAGGAGCGCAGTCGTCCGGCGCTGGCGCTGGGAATCCTGTACCGAAGCGCGAAGTTCCTGGCGCTGGACGTTCCGCAGGACCACATGCTGATGGTCGTCGCGCACGAAGTGTTCGGCCACGGTGCGCGATTCCGTGAGCTCGGCGATGGACGCATCGGTTACGGATTCGATGCGCCGATTCCGTACGGCGACGGAGAGGCCTTCACGAGTTTTCGAGGGTCCTTTCCGATTTCGCCGCTGGCGAGCCTCAGTGTCTCGGCATCGGGTATCGAGGCGCAGCACGCTCTTGCCGACGCCATCACGGAGCGTGCGGTCGCGCGCGGGCGCATCCATTACCGGGAGGCCTGGCTGTACTTCGAATCGCGCATCACTGGAATGAGCTACATCCTGACCGCGTCTCCTCATTCCGAGGCCGGCCACGACGTGGCGGACTTTCTCGGCACGTTTCAGGAAGCGTGCACCAGTCCGTGCGCGCCGCACACGCGGAAGTACGTGCAGCGTCGCGCGCTGCTGGCTCTCGCGGATCCGCTTCTGTATTACGCGATGTACGGCGTCGCCGCGTCGTATGTCGGCGCGGGGAACCCCACCGGGCCGCTGCCGATGATTCCGATCGGGCGCAGTGTGCGCGTGTTGCCTTCCCTGGGATTCGCGCTGACGCCTTACGGGGCGGAGTGGACGGCGCGGGGCGGTGTTCAGAGAGGGGAGCGGGATGAAGGCAGAGGGCAGAGAGGGCCGGGGATCACGCTGACGAGCGTCGCGCTGCGCGTCGGCGACACCGGCGCAAGCACGACCTGGGGTGTTGGCGTGCGCGCTGCGGATGTCGTGCGGGTGCTGGGGCTGCGTGTCGATGCGGCGATCGATGTGTGGCGCCAGCCGCCGCTGTTCGCCGACGCAACGTCCAGTCCGCTGCGCTCAGGTGCCGGTGCCACCACGACGGTCGTCGTTCCGCTGCCGCGCCCGTTCCGATCGCGGTGGGTCAGAGGGATTCACGTCACCGCCGGCTATAAGTCGCAGGGCTACATTCCCGGCGAGCAGCTCTCCGGCGGTGGAGTGCTGCGCGCAGGCATACAGCTGCGTTGATAGAATGTCGGCACCATGAGCGAGCCGGTGCTCGAGTTGATGAATGCCAGCGTGAGAAAGGGCGAGGCGACGGTCCTGCATGGGCTGACGCTGGCCATCCACGCCGGTGAGCACACGGCGATTCTGGGGCCCAACGGCGCCGGCAAATCGATCCTCCTCAGGCTGCTCACCCACGAAGAGCGGGCGATGGCGCTGCCCGACGACTCGTCGCCCGTCCGCGTCTTCGGGGACGATCGATGGAACGTCTTCGAGCTGCGGCCTCAGCTCGGCATCGTGTCGGCCGACCTCCATCAGCGATTCGTCAGCGGCAACAGCGAAGGACGCATCACAGCGTTGACGGCGGTTGTCTCTGGTTTCCTCGCCTCGCAGGGCATTCTTCGGTACGGCTCGATCACCGGCGACATGCGGCGACGCGCCGGTGAAGCGCTGGAGAAGATGGAGGCAGCGCACCTTGCTCACCGGCTCATGAACGAGATGTCGAGCGGAGAAGCGCGGCGGGTGCTGCTGGCCCGCGCGCTCGTCACCAATCCCCGCGCGCTCGTGCTCGACGAGCCGACGACCGGCCTGGATGTCGTCGGCCGCCATCAGTTCATGGAGCGCGTCAGACGCATCGCGAGAGAAGGCACGACGCTGATCCTGATCACGCACCACGTCGAGGAAATCATCCCCGAGATCGGCCGCGTGATCCTGTTGAGCCGGGGGCGGATTGCGGGCGACGGGCCGAAGCGGGAGATGCTCAGCGAGGCCGCGCTGAGCAGGGTGTTCGGCGGTAAAATGATCGTTGAGGAAGGTCGTGGGTACTACAGCGCACGATCGGCGTAAAATGGAACGTACGGAGGAGCCATGCTGAAGCACTTATTGTTGCCACTGGCCGCGGCAGCGTTTTTTATCTCGGCCGCACCGGCCGCCGCGCAGACGTTCCCGGACGGACCGGGGAAAGAAATTCTCGAGAAGAAGTGCAGTACGTGTCACGCGCCGGAGCAGGTCACGACCTTCGGACGCAGCGCCGAAGAATGGCACGAGGTGGTCGTGAACATGGTCGATCTCGGCGCTGAGGTCAACGAGCAGGAAGCCAAAGTACTGGTCGAGTACCTCGCGAAGAACTGGCCGCTCAAGGGCGCGACGCCGCCCGCCGGCCAACCAGCGGATAAACCGGAAGAGAAGCCGGCGGACAAGCCTGCACCGCAGGCGGCGTCCCCGATCATGCCGGCGGCCTCGCACGGCCCGACCGTGACGATCCGTGAGTGGGACGTACCGACGCCGAAAGCGCGACCGCACGATCCGCACGCCGCCGCCGACGGCTCGATCTGGTATACGGGCCAGATGGCGAACGTTCTCGGGCGCATCGATCCGAAGACTGGTGAGATCAAGGAATTCGCGCTCAAAACGGCCGCCTCCGGTCCTCACGGCATCACCGAGGACAAGGCCGGCAACATTTGGTACACCGGTAACTCGAAGGGTCTCATCGGCAAGCTCGATCCGAAGACCGGGCAGGTTACGGAATATCCGATGCCCGATCCTGCCGCCAAGGATCCGCATTCCCTCGCCTTCGATCAAAAGGGAACGCTTTGGTTTACCGTGCAAGGCGCCAACATGGTGGGCCGGATGAATCCGGCCACCGGGGAGCTGGCCCTGCGCAATTCTCCGACGCCGAAATCGCTGCCCTACGGCATCGTCGTCAACTCGAAGGGTGTGCCGTTCTTCGTGGAGTTCGGCGCGAACAAAGTGGCGAGCATCGATCCCGTCACCATGGTGATTCGAGAGTGGACGCTGCCTGACGCCGCGTCGCGCCCGCGCCGCCTCGCGGTCGACAGCCAGGACTACGTGTGGTATTCCGACTACTCGCGCGGGTATCTTGGCCGGCTCGATCCGGCCTCCTCGCAGGTCACGGAGTGGGCGTCGCCCGGCGGCGCCAAGTCACAGCCCTACGGCATTGCCGTGATAGACGGCAAGGTCTGGTACAGCGAAGCCGGGGTTCAGCCCAACACGGTGGTGATGTTCGATCCGGCGACGGAGAAGTTTCAGGCGTGGCCAATCCCCTCAGGCGGCGGCGTCGTGCGAAACGTCAGCGTGACGAGGGACGGGAACCTGGCGCTGGCGCTGAGCGGCGTCAATAAAGTGGGGCTGGTCGAGATAAGTAAGAAGTAGGAAGTAAGAAGTAGGAAGTAGGAAGGACCCTGCTATACTGAAACCGTTCGAATTTAGCCGCCAGGTTTTGCCCCGCAGTTGAGCGACCGAGCCACCTCTCGACTCGATCCCCTCACACTTCGCTGCAAGCAGAGTGGATGGTCCATTCAGGCTAGGTTCCATTCGGTAGGAGAGAGCACATGAGTCGGAAGTTGTTCGTAGGGAATCTCCCATTCACCACTGGGGAGAACGAGCTCCAGGATCTGTTCGGTCAGGCGGGCGCCATTGAATCGGTGCGCGTCATGCGGGACAACGCCACGGGCCGCGCGCGCGGCTTCGCGTTCGTTGAAATGCAGACCGAAGAAGATGCCCAGGCGGCCATCCAGAAGTTCAATGGGGCAGACATGGGCGGGCGGGCGCTTGTCGTCAACGAAGCACGGCCGAAGCCGGAATTCGGCGGCGGCGGTGCTGGCGGCGGCGGACGCGATCGCGGTGGCGACCGTGGCGGGCGCGGCGGCGGCGGCGGCAGCCGGCGCTCCGAGCCTCGCTGGTAGTTAGCGTCTTCGCACATCAAGGGGCGAGGGATTACCCTCGCCCCTTTTTTTTGATAGAGTTACCCGCATGCCCGCTCCCGTCAAAAAAAGCCCCTCAGAGCTTCAAAATCAGGAAAACGACGTGTACAAGGCCCTGCGGGCCTGGTACATGATTCCTGGCATCCAGCGGGAACTCCGCCATAAAGAGAACGAAGCGGTTCAGACCGTTCTCGAAGTCTTCGAAGGCCGGAAGCGAAATCGGAAGGCGAGCGAGACCTAGCGGTTAGACCTCGGGTTTTTCCTCTTCTGGCTGTTCCTCGACGAGGTCGGTAAAGAGGAGCTGATCTTCCCGTGGCGGCTGCGGTCCGGGGACAATTCCTGCGATATCCGGGTCTTCGCCAGGCGATGCCTGCGATCTCGGCCGATCTTTGGCTTCGAGGCGGCGTTCGGCCTTCATCTTCTGCTTTTCCTGCCTGGCGCGTTCCTTATGTCGTTTCTGCTGGGATGGTCGTGATCTATTCGCCATGGGTGCCCCTAAATTCTCACATTGTAACGTGGGTTGACAGCCTTGTTTTAGTCTGCTACCTTGTAATTAAAAGGTAGCTTGATGACCGCTCCACCCCTGAACGACAAATTCGCCTCCATCCGGAAGGGCCTTCTGGAGTTCCTGATCCTGAAAATTGTCTCGACCGACAAAGTCTACGTCGCCGACCTGCTCCTGCGTCTCAGCACGACGGAGTTCGCGACGCAGGAGGGCACGCTGTACCCGCTACTCAGCAAGATGCGCCGCGAGGGCACCGTCGATTACGAGTGGCAGGAATCGGACGCGGGCCCGCCCCGCAAATATTACACGCTGACCGCGAAGGGACAGGCGCAACTCGACGAGCTCAACGAGTACTGGGCTTACATCAACCAGACGCTCGACAACCTAGGACGCTCATGATCATGCAGAAAGTCATCACGATCAACCTCAACGGAAACGCCTACCAACTCGACGAACGCGGGTACGACGCGCTGAACGCCTATCTCGAGCAAGCAGAAGCGCAGCTCGGGAGCAACCTCGACAAGACCGAGATTATCCGCGATCTCGAGCAGTCGGTCGCCGAGAAGTGCATGCGCGTGCTCGGTCCCGGAAAGACGGTCGTGTCGGCGCTCGAGGTGGAGCAGATTCTTCGCGAGATCGGGCCGGTTGACGGCGGGGCGGCGCCGCACGTCAAAGCCGACGCCGGCAGCGCGCCTGCGCCGCCGAAACGTCTATATCAGATTCGAGAAGGCGGCATGGTGAGCGGGATCTGCAACGGCCTTGCGGCCTACCTCAACCTCGATCCGACGATCGTCCGCGTGGCGTTCGTGCTGAGCGGGGTCGTCGAAGTTGCCGTGACGGACGATCCGCCGTGGATGACCGTGATGATCTACGTGCTGCTGGTCTTTTTAGTACCGTACGCAAAAACCTCGGTGCAGTTAGCGGCCGCACAAGGTACCTCTGAAGGCGTTCCCTACAAGGTCCAGGAAGCAGTGGAACGGCTGAAACGAAAACTGGGTGCGAAGGGTGCGTAAAGGTGCGAGGGGTGCGTCAGGTGCGCACCAGTCGCACCCTTCGCACCTGTCGCACTCGTGCCGCACCTAGTGAGTCATGGCGGGGATTTTGAGCACCTGCCCTGGCTTGATCTTGTCGGGATCGGTGAGCTGATC
>JANNJO010000065.1:0-18961 GCA_031395755.1 Acidobacteriota bacterium | reverse complement strand
TGGCGTGAGGCCGCAGGGCACGCTGAACGCCGGCAATCCCGCAAGGTTCGCGCTCACCGTGAACACGTCGGTCAGATACAACGCCAGCGGATCTTCGACGCGCTCGCCGATTTTGAAGGCGGCGGTGGGGCTGGTCGGCATGACGACCGCATCGACGTTCTGAAAGGCCAGCTCGTAGTCCCGCCGGATAAGCGTGCGGACCTGCTGCGCCTTCAGGTAGTACGCGTCGTAGTAGCCGGCGCTCAGCACATAGGTGCCCAGCATGATCCGGCGCTTGACCTCCGCACCGAATCCCCGGCTCCGCGTTTTCTCGTACATCTCCTTGAGCTCGCGCGCCCCGTCGGCGCGAAATCCGTAGCGCACGCCGTCGTAGCGCGCCAGGTTCGAGCTCGCCTCGGCTGTGGCGACGACGTAGTACGTGGCGATCGCGTAGGAGGCGTGCGGCAGCTCGATGTCGATCAGCTCAGCTCCCCGCGCTCGAAGAATCTCGAGCGCTCCAAAAAAACAGCCGCTGACCGATCTGTCGACGCCCTGTTCGAGCATTTTTCGCGGCACGCCCAGGCGAAGTCCCCGAATGTCGCCCGTCAGTGCGCCGACGTAGTCCGCGAGAGGCTCCTGGGAAGCCGTGGAGTCGCGCGGATCGGGACCGGCGAGCACCGACAGCGTCAGCGCCGCGTCATACGCCGTCCGCGTCAATGGACCGATTTGATCGAGCGAAGACGCAAAGGCAATCAAGCCGTATCGCGAGACGCGCCCGTAGGTCGGCTTCAAGCCGGCGATGCCGCAAAGCGAGGCGGGCTGCCTGATGGAACCGCCCGTGTCGGAGCCGAGCGCGATTGGGGACATGCCAGCGGCCACCGCGACGGCAGAGCCGCCGCTCGAGCCACCGGAGATATAGTCGGGGTTCCAGGGGTTCCGCGAAGGACCGAAGGCCGAGTTCTCCGTGGACGATCCCATCGCGAACTCGTCGCAGTTCGTCTTGCCCACCAGTACGGCTCCCGCCTCCTCGAGTCTGGTTACGACGGTGGCGTCGTAAGGCGGCACGAACGTCTCGAGCATTCGCGACGCGGCGGTGGTCGTGATCCCGCGCGTCATGATGTTGTCCTTCACCGCGACGGGTACGCCGGCGAGCGGCGCGGATCGCTTGTCGCGATCGACCAGGCGCGCGCGATCCAGAGCCCGGTCGGCCACAACGGTGAGAAACGCCTTGAGCGACGGATCGACGGCTTCGATCCGCCGGAGCGCATGCTCGCAGACCTCGACCGCTGAGACCTTCCCGGCGGCGACGGCGTCGCGAACCTCGCGTGCTGTAGTGAAGGGAAGTATGGTCACCTCGCGCTTACCCGATGACGCGCGGAACGCGGAACAGCCCGGTCTGACGCGACGGATCGGGCGCGCTGGCGAGCGCGTCTTCGTTCGCGAGCCCGGGCCGGGGCTCATCGAGCCGGTCGGCGGGCATCCCGGACAAGACCTGCGAGGTCGGCGGAACGCCCTCGGTGTCGATGCGCTGAATCTGTTCCGCGTACTCGAGCACGTGTGACAGCTGCTCGACGAAGAGATCTTTTTCTGTATCGCTGAGTTCAAGGCGGGCGAGCGCGGCGATGCGATCCACGTCGGCGCGAGTCAGCCGGTCCGGCATGCCAGATGCTACCATGCTCACCATCGTGACATTACGGCGTGCGGCTGTGGCCGGATCATGGTACCCGGCAAATCCGGAGGCCCTCGCGCGTGCAGTCGATGGCTACCTCGCCGCAGTCGACCGATCGCCTGTGGGCGAGCCGATTGCGATCATCTCGCCGCATGCGGGTCTGATGTATTCCGGTCCGATCGCCGCGCATGCGTACAGCCTCCTTCGCGGCCGCGAGATTGACGTCGCGGTTCTTGTCGGTCCGTCTCACTATGTCGGCTTCGATGGCGTTGCAATATACGAGCGCGGCGCCTTCGAGACGCCGTTCGGCCCGATCCCGGTCGACGAGCACTGCGCGTCGGCGCTGGCACTGGCGTCACGTCTGGTGAGGGCCCACCCGGCTGCACACGTTCGCGAGCATTCTCTCGAGATGCAGCTGCCGTTTCTCAAACGCGTGCTGCCGCACGTCTCCATTGTTCCGCTGGTGATGGGCCATCAGCGGCGTGAGACCGCCTACGAGCTGGGCGATGCCATCGCCGCCGTAGTCAAAGGGCGCCGCGCCGTGATCATCGCGAGCACGGATCTCTCCCACTATCAGAGTGCCGAGACCGCAGAGAAACTCGATGCCAAAGTGGTTCAGCACGTGCTCGGTTTCGACCCCGACGGCCTGATGTCGCTGCTCGAGACCAATCCGGAACATGCGTGCGGCGGCGGCCCAACGGTGTCGGTCATGCGCGCCGCCAGAGCGCTCGGCGCCAACGATGCGCGGGTCCTGAGATACGGCGACTCCGGCGATATCTCGGGCGACACAGACGCCGTAGTGGGCTACCTCGCGGCGGCGTTCGGCACGTTCGCTCCGGAGGCTGTCTGATGCTCGACGCTGCGGCGCGCCAGAGTCTGTTGCGCAGGGCGCGCGCCGCGATCTCGCGCGCGATTGGCGTGGAACCCGTGATGCCTATGGGTGAGCCAACCCCTAATCCCCAATCCCTAATCCCTGGCGATCTGCGGGCAGGCGCCTTCGTGACGCTGCGCGTCAACGGGCAACTCCGCGGCTGCATCGGCTATCCGGAGCCCGACCTGCCGCTGATCGAGGTGATCCAGCGTTGCGCGGTGTCGGCGGCGATCTCCGATCCGCGCTTTCCGGCTGTCAGCGCCTCCGAATGGAGCTCGGTCGAGCTGGAGATTTCCGTGCTGGGACCGATCGAGCCGATCCCGGACATTTCGGATGTCGTCGTGGGGCGGCACGGCCTCATCGTCGAGCTTGGGGATCGCCAGGGCCTCTTGCTGCCGCAGGTCGCGACCGAGTGGCAGTGGAACGCTGCCGAGTTCGCGTCGCAAACCTGCGTCAAAGCCGGCCTGCCGAGAGACGCGTGGCAGAAGGGCGCGAAGCTGTTCACGTTCGAAGCCGAGGTATTCGGGGAGGATTCTTAACAGGAGATCAGGAGATCAGGAGTTTGTTTTTCGAAAAGAATTCTCCTGACCTCTTGATCTCCTGTTCAAGGTTGTTTTAGCAGCCCGCGGAGCGTCGTCAGGTTCATCTCATCCAGTGGATCGATCTCGACGCGTCCGGCGCGTGACGCCGTTTTCTCGGTTTCCAGGATCATCGGCAGGTGGGCGAAGCGGGGATCGTTCAGCAGGCGCCGAAACGGCTCGAGGCCGATGCAGCCTTTGCCGATGTGCTCGTGACGGTCGACGCGGCTCATGCAGGGCTTCTTCGAGTCGTTCAGGTGAAAGGCCTTCAGCCGATCGACGCCGATGAGGCTCTCGAACTTGTCGAACGTCGCGCGGTAGCCTTCTTCGGTGCAGAGGTCGTAGCCCGACGCGAGCAGGTGGCACGTGTCCAGGCACACGCCCATCCGCCTGCTGTTTTTCACGCCGTCGAGCATGGCGGCGATTTCTTCGAATGACGATCCCATCGTGCTGCCCTGGCCGGCGGTGTGCTCGATCAGCATCATCGTCTTGCCGCGCGGCCGCGCCTTGAGCACCTGCGTCAGCGCGTCGACGATGAGCGAGATAGCCTGATCGACGGGGGCGATCATCCTGGCGCCAGGATGCAGAACGACCCCCAGCAGTCCGAGCGCCTCCGCGCGATCCACCTCCTCTCCGAGCGCGGCGATGGACTGGGCGCGCAACGCCTGATTGCCGGTAGCGAGATTGATGAGGTAGCTCGCGTGGGCGACGATAGGGCTGATGCCTGTTGCCTTGGCAGCGTGTTTGAACGCGGCGATTTCCTCCGGTGGGAGCGGCCGGGCGCGCCATTGGCTGGCGTTCTTCGTAAAGACCTGGAGTGTTTGGCACCGATGAATGTGCGCGCGGGCGATGGCGAAGGGCAGGCCGCCGGCCA
This sequence comes from Acidobacteriota bacterium, assembly GCA_031395755.1. Classification (GTDB taxonomy): domain Bacteria; phylum Acidobacteriota; class Vicinamibacteria; order Vicinamibacterales; family JAMQPK01; genus JAMQPK01. The sequence continues at coordinate 14,990 of JANNJO010000065.1, read as the reverse complement.
CTGACATGTGAGCACCGAGACGAGGCATTCGGCGATAATAAGGTATGCGCGTCGCCATCGCCGGCCTGATCGCCGTCGCCCTTGTTCTGCCGTCAGGCGCGGACGCCTGGGGGTTCGACGCCCACAAGTTCATTGTGTCGCGCGCCATCGACATTCTTCCTGAGCCGATCCGGCCTTTCTTCGAGGCGAACCGGGCCTTTATCGTCGAGCGGGCGATCGACCCTGATCTCTGGCGCACCGCGGGCTTCTCGGAGGAGCCTCCGAACCATTTCGTCGATTTGGACGCGTACGGTCAGTACCCGTTCAAGGACCTGCCGCGGGAACATGATGAGGCGCTGAAAAAGCACGGCCCTGACAAGCTGAGAGAGAACGGATTGCTGCCGTGGCGCACGCACGAAATCGCCGGGCGCCTGATTCGCGGTTTCGAGGCGCTGCACAAGAACGGGCAGTACGCGCGCAGCGACATCCGATTCTTCTCCGCCATCATCGGCCATTACGTGGCTGATGCGCACGTGCCTCTGCACTCCGTTCTCAACTACAACGGACAATTGACGGGCCAGACCGGCCTCCACAATCGCTGGGAGGACGACCTGTTCGTTCGGTACCAGAAGCAGCTGGTGCTCAAGCCCGGACCATTGCGGCGGATTCAGAGCGAGCGGGATTTCGTGTTCGAGACCCTCCTCGAAAGCTCTCAGCACGTTCCGGCTCTGCTCGCGGCCGACAAAGAGGCCATCGGGAACCGGGACCTGTACGACGATCAGTACTTTGAAACACTGTTCGCCAGGACCCGTCCTACCCTCGAGAAGCGTTTGAGCGATTCCATTACCGCCGTCGCCTCCATCATTTCCGGCGCCTGGGAGCAGGCTGGCAAACCCGCGCTGTCGCCGAACCCTCCACCGCGCACCCCGCAGCGTCGCCGCACCGGCTCGACCGCCGCGCCGAACCCTTAATGGACGTGTATTTCATCCCGGTCGGTCCAGACCGGTACGAGCTGTATTGCGACGAGGCCGGCGACCCCGAAGATCTCGTCGCCGACGTCCAACCCACGGGACGCTTCGCGGCGCTCTACCAGAAGTTCAAGGATGCGCTCGCCCGCGTCGAGGAAGAGCGGTTGAGTGGTGAAAAACGCATGCACGAGGGACCGCGTTCGTGGACCGAGCGCATGAAGGATCGCAGCCTCTGCTGGCTGGCGGAAAAGATCGCCGAGCAACGCCTGTTGTGGCGTCTTCGCAAGGAAGACGAGCTGACGCTGTACTTTGCCGACGACATCGCTGAAGAGACGGCGATTGCACGGGCGCGGGGCGAGCTGCAGCGCGAAGCCGATCGCCATCTGAAGTGGGTCATCATCGACGGGACCCTGTTCGCCGCGTCGGGCGCCTTGTTCCTGGTCCCCGGACCGAACGTGGTCGCGTACTATTTCGGCTTCCGGCTCGTCGGCCACTACCTGTCACGTCGGGGCGCCGTGCACGCGCTGAACGACATTCTGTGGTCATCGTGTCCAAGCGCGCAGCTGACTCGCCTGCGACGGGCGATGGTGCTGGCCGGGCTCGAGCGCGAGCACGAAGTGCACCAGGTTGGGTCGGAGTTGCATCTGCCGCATCTGGCCAAATTCTTCGAGCGGATCTCGACGAAGACCGGTGATACGCTCCACTCGTCAGGAGCGACAACAGGCTCGGGCCCCAGCGCCTAGTATGAAACTCAGTGAGCTCGCCCAGCGATTGGAGTGCCGGCTCGAAGGAGACGGAGGTCCCGAGATCCGCCGCGTCGCCAGCCTCGAGGACGCCGTCGAAGGCGACGTGACGTTTTTCGCGAACACGAAATACGCGCCTGCGCTGCGCCGAACGCGCGCGTCCGCCGTCATCCTGGCTGAGGATGCCCCAACGGCGCCGTGCGCCATGCTGCGCACGAAGAATCCGTACCTGGCATTTGCAAACGCGCTCCCATTTTTCGTGCCGTCGGCGCATCCCGCGCCCGGCGTGCACCATTTCAGCACCGTTGCCCCGGACGCCGCACTGGGCCGCGACGTCTCAGTCGGGCCGTTTTCCTCCATCGGCCACGGCGCGCGCGTCGGCGATCGCACGGTGATTTACCCGAACGTGTGTATCGGGGACGGCGCCGTTATTGGCGAAGACTGCGTCGTTCACTCGCACGTGGCGGTCCGCGAGCGCATCATCATCGGCAATCGCGTCGTGCTCCAGAATGGCGCCGTTATCGGCAGCGACGGATACGGCTTCGTACGGCGTCCCGATGGGACCCATCAGAAGATTCCCCAGACCAGCATCGTCGTCATCGAAGACGACGTGGAGATCGGTGCGAATACCGCGATCGATCGGCCGGCGGTGGGCGAAACGCGCATTCAGGCCGGCGCGAAAATCGACAACCTCGTTCAGATCGCCCACGGCGTCAACGTCGGAAGGAACACGCTGCTGGCCGCGCAGGTCGGGATTGCGGGGAGCACGACGATTGGCGAAGACGTGGTCTTCGCCGGCCAGGTGGGCGTGGCAGGACACGTGACGGTCGGGAAAGGCGTCCGTGCCGTCGGCCAGAGCGGCATCACGAACTCGGTCCCGCCAGGGACCTTCGTATCCGGCTATCCCGCGATTGAGAACCGCGAGTGGCTCAAGGCCTCGGCGGTGTTCCGGAAGCTCCCGTCCCTGCGGAGGAAGATTGCCGGCCTCGAACAGCGGATCCTCGAGCTCGAAACCACGTTAAGATCGAAATAGGAACCTATGAGACAGCTGCTGTCCGTTGTCGCGTTCGTCACCGCGGTGACCTTTGTGCCGCTCGATGCCGCCGTCCGCCCGCCGCGCCTCCAATACGAGATCATGACGCTCCCGAACGGCTTGACCGTGGTCCTCTCGCCGGATCACTCGACGCCGATCGTGCACGTCGAGCTCTGGTATCACGTCGGTTCGAAGGACGAGAAGGCCGGCCGGACCGGTTTTGCCCATCTCTTCGAGCACATGATGTTCAAGGGGTCCAGAAACGTGGAACCCGAGGAGCACGCCTCGATGCTCGCCAGCATCGGCGGGCAGAGCAACGCCTATACCAACGACGACGCGACGGTGTTCTGGCAGACGGTGCCGTCGCAGTATCTGCCGCTGGTGCTCTGGATGGAAGCCGATCGCATGGCGACGCTGCGCATCGACAAGGCGACCTTCGAGAACGAGCGGCAAGTCGTCAAGGAAGAGCGGCGTCTGCGCGTCGACAACCAGCCGTTCGGCCGGCTGTCCGAGATTCTCTACGACAACTTCTACACGGTCAGTCCCTACAAGCACACGACGATCGGCAGCATGAAGGATCTCGACGCCGGGTCGGTCGAAGACGTCCGCGACTTTCACCGGAGCTTCTACGTGCCGGGCAACGCGACTATCGCGATCGTCGGCGATTTCGACATGGCGCAGGCCAAAGAGCTGGTGACAAAATATTTTGCGCGCGTACCGAAGTCCGATCGCGTGATTCCGCGCGAATATCCCCGGGAAAAGCCCTCGACCGCCGAGCGCCGCATCATCGTGAACGAGAACTGGCCGCTGCCCGCCGTCATCGTGGCCTATCCGATCACCTATGACGGCCACCCGGATTCGTATCCGCTCCACCTGACGTCGAAGATACTTTCGGACGGCGACAGCTCTCGCATCTACCGATCGCTGGTCTACGAAAAGCAGATCGCCTTGTCGGCCTTCGGCAGCGGCAACATCATCGAAGAGCCGAATCTGTTTTTCGCGGTCGCGCTGGTGGCTCCCGGACGTACGCACGACGAGGTCGAGAAGGCGCTCATCGCCGAGTTCGACAAGCTGCGCACCGAACCCATTGCCGAGCGCGAGCTGCAGCGAGCCAAGAATCAGTTCTTCCGTGATTACATCGTCGATCGGGAATCGATCCGCGGCAAGGCGAGCCAGCTCGCGCACGCGGTCGTCATCCATCGCGACGTCACGACGGCCGACGGCGAGGTCGAGATTTTCACCAACATGAAGGTGTCGGACCTGCAGCGCGTCGCCAAAACGTATTTCACGCCGGAGAGTCGCCTGGTGTTGAAGATTCTTCCGAAGACACCGGGGAGCCGCTGATGATGCGCCGCGCAGTAGACCGGCTAAAGCCGGACACCACGTACGCCTTGCTTGCGCTCATCGTCGGCCTGTCGGCGGTCGGGGGCGCCCAGGCCCCGAGCTGGCCCACGGAGAATCCTCCCAGGCCGCTGCCGTCGCGGCCTGTCAGTTTTCCTCCCTACGAGCTGAGGACGCTGCCCAACGGGATGCAGGTCATCGTGGTCATGCACCACGAGCAGCCCGAAGTCACGATGCGGATTCTGGTCCGCGGGGGAGCCGCCTACGATCCTCCGGGAAAGGCCGGTACCGCGTCGCTGGTCGGGTCGCTGCTGAACCAGGGGACGAGCACGCGCACGGCGCAGGAGATCGCCGATGCGATCGATTCCATCGGCGGGGCGCTCGACACGGGCGCCGGCGGCGATCACACCTCGGCGACCGTTCTCGTGATGAAGGACAGCTTCGATATCGGCATGGACATGCTGGTCGACGTCGTGCGGCGCCCCGCGTTCGCACCCGAGGAGATCGAGCGGCAGCGCCGGCAGACGATTCAGAGCCTGGGCGTCAGCCTCGAGGATCCGGGTTTCATCGCCAGCGCGGTCATGAACCGCCTCATCTACGGGTTCCACCCGTACGGATTTCCGGACAGCGGAATGCCGGACACGATCGCGAGGATCACGCGCGAGGATCTTCGTGAATTCCATCGGCGGTACTTCGCACCCAACAACAGCATTCTCGCAATCGTCGGCGACATCACCGCCGATGAGGCGATGACCGCGGCGACGCGCGTGTTCGGCGATTGGCCGCGGCAGGCCGTGCAGCCGCCCACGCTGCCGGATCCACCCAAGGCGACGCGGCGCATCGTCATCATCGACAAGCCCGACTCCGTGCAGACCGCCGTTCGCATCGGGCAGCTCGGGGTTCCGCGCAAAACGCCCGAGTACATGAATTTCGATCAGGCCATCCGCATTCTCGGTGGCGAAGGCAGCAATCGCTTGTTCCGCGTCCTGCGATCGGAGCGCGGGTTGACGTATTCGGCATCGGCTGACATGAATACGATGCTGCTGGCCGGCGACGTCGTCGCTGAAACGGACACGCGCACGGACGCGACCGCAGAGGCGGTCCGCGTCATCGTGGATGAGTTCACGAGACTGCAGCGCGAACGTGTCGGCGATGCCGAGCTGGCGGGCGCACAGGCGTATATGACCGGCAGCTTCCCGCTGACGATCGAGACACCGGGCGCCATCGCGCGGCAGGTCGTGAACGCCGTGTTCTACGACCTGTCCCTCGACGAGCTTCGGACGTATCGGCAGCGAGCGAACGCCGTGACGCCCGATGATGTACTGCGGGTGGCCCGGACATACGTCCAGCCCGATCGGCTCTCGATCGTGATGGTGGGCAACGCCGGGCTGTTCAAGGAGCAGCTCGCCAAAGCCGGATTCGGCAACTACGAGCTGATCGCCCTTAGCGAGCTGGATCTGACGGCGGCCAACCTCAAGAAACGTTGATCAAAATCATGATGTCCTGCGGGGAGCCGTCCGGTGATCTATACGCCGGCGCCCTCGCAGTCGAAATTCGGCGGCGGGAACCCGACGCCGCTATTTTCGGCCTTGGAGGCCAGCGGCTCATGGCTGGCGGGGGAGAGTTGCTCGCCGATTATCGGGGCCTGAGTGTCACGGGGCTCGTCGAGGCGCTCCGCGTGATTCCCAAGTCTCTCTCCGTTCTCACCCGGTTGATCGAAGCGGCGCGCGTGGAAAAGCCGCAGGCACTGGTGGCCATCGACTTTCCGGATTTCAATTTCCGTCTCGCCGCCGCCGTGAAGACGCTCGGCATTCCCGTCATTTATTACATCAGTCCCCAACTGTGGGCCTGGCGCAAGAACCGGATGCGCGTGGTCAAGCGCATCGCAGACCGTGTGCTGGTGATTTTCCCGTTCGAAGAGCAGCTCTATCGCGATGCCGGCGTGCCGGTGCAGTTCGTGGGCCATCCGCTCGTCGACCTGGCTCGCGCACAGGAGCCGAGGGACGCATTTCTCAGGGAGATTGGCCTCGATGGATCAAAGCCCATCGTGGCGCTGCTGCCTGGGAGCCGCCCGAACGAGGTCGATCGGCTTCTCCCGGTGATGCGCGACGCCGTCAGGCACATCACGGCGCGGCGTCGGGGTGTGCAATTCGTGGTCGCGCGCGCGCCCTCACTGGATGATCGTTTGTTTTCGAACGTGGGCTGGGATCCGGTCGAGCCGGCGATCGTGCTCGCGCGGACCGACGATGTGCTCGCGATTGCAGACGTGGTGATTACGGCGTCGGGCACCGCCACGGTGCAGGCGGCGCTGCACGGCTGTCCGATGGTGGTCATCTACCGGCTCTCGCCGCTGAGCTATCGGCTCGGACGCCGGTTCGTGCATGTGGATGACGTCGCGATGGTGAATCTGATCGCCGGCCGCCGGATCGTTCCTGAGCTGATACAGGACGAATGCACCGCTGAGAGCATCGCGGACGAAACGCTGTCGCTGCTCAGGGATCGGCAGCGCGCCGAGCTGATGCGCGCGGGTCTCGCCGAGGTTCGCGCGAAGCTGGGCAGCCCGGGTGCGAGCGGTCGCGCGGCCGAGGCGGTGCTGGAGGTGGCGCGGTCGAGGATGTGATGTTTTGATAGGATTAGCGGGATGAGCGGTGCAAATTCCTTCAACACGCGAACGCAGTGCACGCTCGCCGGTGAGGCGGTGGAAATCTTCGCCCTCAACCAGCTCGAGCGCACCTTTCCCGACGTCGCCAGGCTGCCGTACTCGCTGAAAATTCTTCTCGAAAACCTGCTCCGTCACGAAGACGCGCGATTCGTCCATCCCAGGGATATCGAGGCGCTTGCGGGCTGGAAGCCCGGCGCGCTGCTCCAGAAGGAGATCTCGTTCGCCCCTGCGCGCGTCCTGCTGCAGGACTTCACCGGCGTTCCCTGTGTGGTCGATCTTGCCGCGATGCGGGACGGGATGATTCGGCTCGGCGGCAATCCGGATCGCGTCAATCCACTGCAGCCGGTGGAGCTCGTCATCGACCACTCGGTGCAGGTGGATTACTTCGCCCGGGCTGACGCCTTCCAGTTGAATGCCGAGCTCGAGTTTGCGCGCAATCGCGAGCGCTACTCGTTCCTGCGCTGGGGCCAGGAGGCATTCCGCAACTTCCGCGTCGTGCCACCCGACACCGGCATCGTGCATCAGGTCAACATCGAATACCTCGCGCGTGTGGTGTTCCGCGAAGTCGTCGACGGACGCACACGCGCGTACCCCGATACGCTCGTGGGCACCGACTCGCACACGACGATGGTGAACGGGCTTGGGGTGCTCGGATGGGGCGTCGGCGGCATCGAAGCGGAGGCCGCGATGCTCGGCCAGCCCATGTCGATGCTCATTCCGCCGGTGCTGGGCTTCAAGTTGACAGGCGCGATGCCCGAAGGCGCCACTGCTACTGATCTCGTTCTGATGGTCACGGAGAAGCTGCGGAAGCACGGTGTGGTCGGCAAGTTCGTGGAGTTTTACGGGCTGGGCCTTGCCAACCTGACGATTGCCGATCGCGCCACGCTGGGCAACATGTGCCCGGAGTACGGCGCCACCGCGGCGATGTTCCCGATCGACGAGATGACGCTGGATTACCTCACCTTGACGGGCCGGACCGCGTCCCACGTCAAGCTCGTTGAAGCCTACGCCAAGGCGCAGGGACTCTTCCGTGAGGCCGGAACGGAGGCGGGGTACGACGAAACGATCGACTTCGATCTCAGCCTGGTCGAGCCGAGCCTCGCCGGCCCGAAGCGGCCACAGGATCGCGTGTCGCTGACGAAGGCGAAGATTGGTTTCCAGACCGCGCTGCCGATGATGATGGCGGAGAAGAGTGCGAAGACGGCATCCAACACGCTGGACACTACCGTTGAAGCAGGGCTCGAGCACGGTGCCGTCGTCGTCGCGGCGATCACCAGCTGCACCAATACGTCGAACCCGAGCGTGATGATTGGCGCGGGGCTGGTGGCCAAGAAGGCCGTGGAGCGGGGCCTCAGTCGAAAGCCATGGGTGAAGACAAGCCTCGCGCCTGGATCGAAAGTCGTGACCGATTACCTCGACAAGGCCGGGCTGACGCCCTATCTCGACACGCTGGGCTTCAACCTCGTGGGCTACGGGTGCACGACATGCATCGGGAACAGCGGACCGCTGCCGGAACATGTGTCGGCCATCGTCGCCGAACGGAACCTCGTCGTGTGCTCGGTGCTGAGCGGCAACAGGAATTTCGAAGGACGAATCCAGTCGCAGGTGCGCGCCAACTACCTCGCCTCACCCCCCCTTGTCGTCGCGTATGCGCTGGCCGGCCGCATGACGACCGATCTCACCACGGAGCCCCTTGGCAAAGATCGGGACGGCAAAGACGTGTATCTCCGTGAAATCTGGCCGACGGAACGCGAGATCCAGACCGCCATGCTGGGCGCCGTCAAGTCAGAGATGTTCCAGCGCCAGTACGCGAACGTGTTCGACGGCGACGAGCGTTGGCGCTCGCTGCCGGTGCCGACCGGCAATCTGTTCGAGTGGGATGAGCAGTCGACCTACGTCCGCAAGCCGCCGTTCGTCGACGGCATCAGTAGAGAGCCGGCGCCGCTCCGCGATATTACGGACGCGCGCGTGCTGGCGCTTCTCGGCGACAGCGTGACCACCGACCACATTTCTCCTGCTGGATCGATCCCGATCGACAGCCCGGCGGGGCACTACCTGATCGCGCTGGGAGTGAAGCCGAGCGACTTCAACTCCTACGGAGCCCGGCGCGGGAATCACGAAGTGATGATGCGCGGCACCTTCGCGAACACCCGCCTGCGCAACCAGCTCGCGCCAGGGACCGAGGGCGGGTGGACCGCCCATCAACCCGATGGCGAGCTCATGACCATCTACGACGCGTCGATCAGGTACCAAGCCGCCGGCGTGCCGCTGCTGGTGCTCGCCGGCAAGGAATACGGCTCCGGCTCCTCACGCGACTGGGCGGCGAAAGGCACCCTGCTGCTGGGTGTGCGCGCCGTCATCGCTGAGAGCTTCGAGCGCATCCATCGCAGCAACCTGGTAAACATGGGAGTGCTGCCGCTGCAGTTCAGGGCCGGCGAAACGGCAGCCTCCCTGGGTCTGACCGGCCGGGAGGATTACGACATTGCGGTGGCGGATCTTCGGCCTCGCGCCACCATCACCGTTCTGGTGCAGCCACCCGAGGGGGCGCCGAGGGAGATCCAGGCGCTCGTCCGGATCGACACGCCGGAGGAGCTCACGGCTTTCCGCCACGGAGGGATCCTTCCCTACGTCCTTCGGCAATTAGTGGACAAGAAGAACTGACAGCGCAATAATCCCGTTCATCACATCCCAAGTCAGGAGGGCTGATGTCCCGGTTTCGGTCTGTGCTAGTGCTCGGACTCATGACGCTCGCGGCCAGCGGGTTCCTGGTGGCGCAGGAGCGGGAGGTGCGTTCAGACACGTACCCTGGTAAGAATCCGCACTTAAACAACAAAGAGTCCATTCGCGGAGGCATGTCCCTGTACCGCAGGCTTTGCGGGGAGTGTCATGGGCTCGATGCCGCGGGCTACCGTGGCCCGGATCTGAACGCTTATATGGCGGGCGGCGCGGCGGACGAAGCGCTGTTCCAGACCATTCGGAAGGGTGTGCCCGGCACCGAGATGCCCGCCAGCGCCAGGCCGGACCTCGAAATCCTGCAGATCATCGCCTATCTGCGGAACCTCGGCGGCGTGGCGCCGGCTGGGGCAGCGCCGGTCGGCAATGTCGCGAACGGCGAGCAGATGTTCGCCAAGCAGTGCCAGAACTGCCATCGCGTGGCCGGAAAGGGAGGCCGTATCGGACCCGACCTGAGCCGCGTGGGGTCGGCACGCACGCGTGCGGCCCTGATACGGGAAATTCGCACTCCGCACGAGTGGATTCCGCCCGCGTTTGAGACCGTCACCATCGTTACCAAAGACGGACAGAAGATTCGCGGCGTGAAGAAGAACGAAGATGCGTTTTCGATTCAGCTGATGGACATGCGCGAACGCATCCAGGGATATCTGAAATCCAACGTCGAAGTGACGTACGACAAAAACTCGCTGATGCCGGCTTTCGACCCGAAGCGGTTGAGCGATGGCGACCTGAGCGATCTGGTTGGCTATCTCACCACACTGCGCGGGTACGACGTGGCGGTTCGCTAAGGAGGCCTATGCGCGCTTTAATGATGGTTCTCATCTGCTCAGTTACGCTGGCAGCACAGCAGCCTGGCACCCCCACCGTGACCTCGCAGGATCTTCTTGCCGGCCTTCCGAGCGACGGCTCGAAGTGGCTCATGTATCACGGGAACTACTTCGGGCATCGTTACAGCCCGCTGACGCAAATCACGCCGCAGAACGTCAATCAGCTCAAGGCGCAGTGGACGTTCCAGACACGCCTCACCCCGAATTTCCAGACGACCCCGCTTTTCATCGACAACGTGCTTTACGTGACCGGCTTTGGCGGATACGCGTGGGCCATTGACGCGCGATCGGGACGGCAGATCTGGCAGTATCGCCGACAGATGCCGGACGACTTCCGGGGCTGCTGTGGCCCGAACAACCGAGGCATGGCTGTGCACGGCGACAAGCTGTTCCTCGGAACCGGCGACGCGCATCTGGTGGCGCTCGACATGAAAACGGGCGACGTGGTCTGGGACGTCGAACTGGCGGAGTACAAAAAGGGGTACTCAGCGACCGTCGCGCCGATCGTCGTGAAAGACAAAGTCATTATCGGCATCGCGGGCGCGGAGTTCGGCATCCGCGGGTTCATCGACGCATTCGATGTCAATACCGGAAAGAAGGCCTGGCGCTTTTATACAGTGGCGGGACCCGGCGAGCCTGGCGGCCAGACCTGGCCCAAGGGCAGCGACGCGTACCTGCGCGGCGGCGGATCGATTTGGGTCTCGGGCACCTACGATCCGGAACAGAACCTGGTGTTTTTCGGAACAGGCAATCCGGGACCGGACTACTTCAGCGCCGTGCGCGAGGGGGACAACCTCTACACGGCATCGGCCGTGGCGCTCGACGCCGATACAGGCCAGCTGAAGTGGCACTTCCAGTTCACGCCGCACGACGTGCACGACTGGGATTCGACGCAGGTACCTGTGCTCGCGGACTTAACGATCGCGGGTCAACCCCGCAAGACGATGCTGTTTGCCAACCGCAACGGCTTCTTCTACGTCCTCGACCGCACGAACGGACGAATGATTCTTGCGAAGCCGTTTGTCACGCAGACATGGGCGAAGGAGATCAGCCCGGAAGGCCGGCCGATCCTGCTTCCCGGCAACATGCCGAGCGAGGAGGGCACGAGAACGTGTCCCGACCTGGGCGGAGGCACGAACTTCTTCTCGCCGTCGTACGATCCAACCAACCGGCTCTTCTTCGTGAACGCGCGCGAGACGTGCGCCGTGTATTACTCGTGGAACGAGCCGTTTCGACAAGGTGAACAGTACGAATCCGGCGGCACGACGCGTCCGCGCGAGCAACGGAATTTCGGCGCGCTTCGCGCGATCGATCCGCTGACGGGGGATCGGAAATGGGAATTCCGCTATCCCACCACCTCCTCGTCCGGCGTGCTGTCGACCGCCTCGGGGCTGGTGTTCTCGGGCGATGGCGACGGAAACATCATCTCGCTCGACTCGAAGTCCGGGAAGTACCTCTGGCACTATCAGCTCGGTGTCGGGCTTCGCTCGACCGGTGGGACCACGTACATGGTCGACGGCCGTCAGTATCTGCTCGTGCCGTCAGGGAGCGCGCTCACCGCGTTTGCCCTGCCGCAGTAGGTGCCATAGCCGGAGGCATATGCGCGCGTTATTGATAATCCTCGTTTGCTCGGTCGCGCTCGCGGCACAACAAAGTGGCGCGCCAACAGTGAGCTATCAGGACCTCCTGGCCGGTCTCCAGGATGGGACGAAATGGCTCACGTATTCCGGCAACTATTTCGGCCACCGGCATAGTCCGTTGACGCAAATCACCCCTGAGAACGTCGGTCAGCTCAAGGCGCAGTGGACATTCCAGACAGGGACGATCGGGAACTTTCAGGCGACACCGCTCGTGATCGATAGCGTGCTCTATGTGACCGGCTGGGATGGAAACGCCTGGGCGATCGACGCGCGATCGGGACGGCAGATTTGGCGCTATCGACGAATCACACCGCCGGACTTCAAGGCGTGCTGCGGCCCGAACAATCGCGGGTTCGGCGCCCTCGGCGACCGGTTGTTCCTGGGCACGACCGACGCGCATCTCGTGTCGCTGGAGATGGCGACCGGCTCGGTCATCTGGGACGCCGAGCTTATCAACTACAAGGCGGGCTATTCGGTCACGGTCGCGCCCCTTGTGGTCAAGGACAAGGTGATCGTCGGGGTGGCCGGCGCCGAGTTCGGCGTCCGCGGATTCATCCAGGCCTTCGATGTGAAGACAGGGAAGCCATCCTGGAAGTTCTACACCGTCGCAGGCCCCGACGAGGCGGGCGGGCAGACCTGGCCGAAGGGCAGCGACGCCTATCTGCGGGGCGGCGGATCGATTTGGGTGACGGGCACCTACGACCCCGAGCAGAATCTGGTCTTCTACGGGACCGGCAATCCCGGGCCGGATTACTACAGCGCGGCGCGCGAGGGGGACAATCTTTATACGGCCTCGGTGGTCGCGCTCGACGCAGACACCGGGAAGCTGAAGTGGCACTTCCAGTTCACGCCGCACGACGTGCACGACTGGGATTCGACGCAGGTGCCGGTGCTGGCCGATCTCACCATCAACGGTCAGGCACGGAAGACGCTGCTGTTCGCCAACCGTAACGGGTTCTTCTACGTGCTCGATCGCACGAACGGCCGCATGATTCTGGCGAAGCCGTTCGTGCAGCAGACATGGGCGAAAGGCATCAGCCCTGAAGGACGGCCGATCTTGATGCCGGGCAGCATGCCGACGGAAGAAGGATCGAGAACGTGCCCCGATGTCGGCGGAGGCACGAATTTCTATTCGCCTTCCTACGATCCGACGAACCGCTTGTTCTTTGTGACGGCGCGCGAAACGTGTGCGACCTATCACTCGTATAACGAGCCGTTCAAGGAAGGCGAGCGTTACACAGGGGGCGGCGCCGTGCGCCCGCGCGATCAGGTGAATTTCGGTGCGCTGCGCGCGATCGATCCCGTGACCGGGGATCGCAAGTGGGAATTCCGCTACCCGAACGTGTCGTCTTCCGGCGTGCTGACGACCGCATCGGGTCTGGTCTTTGCGGGCGACGGCGACGGGAACATCATGGCGCTCGAGTCGAAAACCGGCAGGTACCTGTGGCACCACCAGCTCGGCTTCGGCGTCCGATCGACCGGCGGGACGACCTACATGGTCGACGGTCGGCAGTACTTTCTTGTGCCGGCGGGCAGCACGCTCACGGCGTTTGCCATGCCGTAGCAAGAAGACCTAACAGAGATCAGGAGATCAGGAGTTGTTTTCTTCAAAAGCAAACTCTTGATCTTCTGGTCTCCTGTTTTTGTCTTTGGTGGTTAGAATTCTTCGTGTGGTGACAAGCGCCGGGATCAAACAGCATGCCCGCGAGATCGGGTTCGATCTCTGCGGCATCGCGCCTGCCGCGGCATTTCCCGAGCTCAGCTTTTTTCGGACCTGGATCGATCGCGGCTTCGCAGGCACCATGGGCTACCTGCCCAGGTCGGCGGAGCGTCGATCCGACGTGCGCCGCGTCATGCCCTCGGCGCGCACGGTGATCATGACCGGCGCGGCTTACAACGCCGGCCAGCCCTATTCGACCCAGCGACACGATCCGCCCAGCGGAGAAGTCGCGCGGTACGCGTGGAGCGAGGATTATCACGACGTGCTCGGCCGGCGGCAGGCGTCGCTGATCGCCTGGATGCGGGACCAACATCCAGCGCCGTTCGAGGCTCGCCCGTACGTGGACACAGGTCCCGTGCAGGAGCGCGTCTATGCGCAATACGCGGGCCTCGGATGGATCGGCAAGAACTGCTGCGTCATCAATCCCGATGTCGGCTCCTGGATGCTGCTGGGCGCCATCATCTGCAGTCTGCCGCTCGAGCCTGATGCACCCGCGCTCGACCAATGCGGCACGTGCACGCTCTGCCTCGAGGCGTGTCCGACGGCCGCGCTGGTGGAGCCTCATGTCCTCGATGCGACGCGCTGCGTGTCCTATCTCACGATCGAGTATCGAGGATCGATCCCCGAAGAGCACCGCGCGGGCATCGGAAACCATCTCTTCGGCTGCGACATCTGCCAGGAAGTCTGTCCCTGGAACGGCGCGCCTGTGGGCACGCTCGATCCCTCATGGTGGTCGCGTCAGGATCTGAACCTGTCGAGCTTGGTCGATCTCTGGCATCGCCGGGACGCAGAGCTGGAAACGTTCATTGGTCACACGCCGATGACGCGGGTTGGTGTGAAGGGCCTGCGCCGGAATCTCGCCGTTGCGCTGGGAAACTCGGGGGATCCTCGCGCGCTGGACGCGCTCAGCGAGTGCGGTGATGAGACCGCGGGAGATCCGCTCGTTGCCGAACACGTCGCATGGGCGAAAGCGAAACTTGCTTCGCTGGCTCGGGATTAGGGATTAGGGATTCGGGATTGGATCTGATCGGACGGCAGATTGGCGTCTATAACATCCTCTCGCTGCTCGGCGCGGGCGGTATGGGAGAGGTTATCGCGCGCACGATACAAAGTTGCAGCGCGACGTTGCCATCAAGGCACTGCCCGCGGCGTTCACCGCCGATCCAGATCGCCGGGCGCGATTCGAACGTGAAGCCCGCGTGCTGGCCAGCCTGAATCATCCGCACATCGGCGCGATCTATGGGTTCGAAGAATCGAACGGCGTATGCACGAAGTCCTCTCGGTCGCCCCACACGAGGTCTCCTGGCAATTTGGCGTGTCTCGAGACGGCCGGCAGATCGTGTT
>JANNJO010000062.1:0-13602 GCA_031395755.1 Acidobacteriota bacterium | reverse complement strand
GACGGGCGGCATGACCTCACATGCGGCGGTCGTCGGCCGTCAGATGGGGAAGCCGTCGATTGTCGGCGCCGGATCGCTGACGATCTCCGAGAAGAACAAGCAGTTCACCGTCGATGGCAAGGTCATCAAGGAAGGCGAGTTCGTGTCGTTCGACGGCCTCAAGGGTGAGATCAAGCTCGGGAAGATGGCGTCGAAGCCCAGCGAGATTCTCCAGGTCGTCAACGGCCAGCTCGACGCGAAGAAGTCTGATATTTATCAGCGTTTCCACAAGATTCTGGAATGGGCGGACAAGGTCCGGCGTCTGGGCATTCGCGCGAACGCGGATCTTCCGGATCAGGCCGAGCTCGCCTACGCGTTTGGCGCGCGCGGCATCGGCCTCTGCCGCACGGAGCACATGTTCTTCGGCGAAGATCGCCTGCCGATTGTGCAGCGCATGATCCTCGCCGACAACGTGACCGATCGGAAGAAGGCGGTGTTGGAGCTGCTGCCGATGCAGCGCGCCGACTTCTATGGGGTGTTCAAGGCGATGAAAGGATCACCGGTGACGATCCGAACGATCGATCCGCCGCTACACGAGTTCCTTCCGAAGCGTGAAGATCTGATGGTCGAGGTCGCCAAGCTCGAAGTGACCAACGGCGACAAGCGGCAACTCGATGAGAAGAGAAAGCTGCTCGCGCGCGTGGAACAGTTGCACGAATTCAATCCGATGCTTGGCCATCGCGGCGTGCGCCTCGGGATCACCTATCCGGAGATCACCGAGATGCAGACGCGGGCCATCATCGAGGCGGCGATTCAATTGAAGAAGGAAGGGCTGAAGGTCGTTCCGGAGATCATGATCCCGCTGGTCGGGCACGTGAAGGAGCTCCGCGATCAGAAAGAGGTCGTCGACCGCGTGGCCGCCGAGACGATGAAGGAGCACGGGGTGAAGATCGACTACCTCGTGGGCACGATGATCGAAGTGCCGCGGGGCGCGCTCACGGCGGACGAGATCGCCACGGAGGCGCAGTTCTTCTCGTTCGGCACGAACGATCTTACCCAGACCACCTTCGGGTTCTCGAGAGACGACATCGGCAAGTTCCTTGGCGCGTATCAGGACAAGAAGATTCTGGATAAAGACCCGTTCAGTACCATCGACACCGTCGGTGTGGGCTCGCTCGTGCGCACGGCAGTAGAAAAGGGGCGCGCGACCCGCCCGGACATCAAGCTCGGCATCTGCGGCGAGCACGGCGGCGACCCGTCGTCGATCCACTTTTTCGAGAAAGTCGGGCTGAACTACGTAAGCATGTCTCCTTACAGAGTGCCCGTGGCCCGTCTTGCCGCTGCGCAGGCTGCGCTCTCAGTCAAGGTAGGAGACTAACCAGGGATTGGTGATTAGGGATTGGGGTTTAGTTCAGAACGCGCTAATCCCTAATCCCCAAGACCAAATCCCTCGTCCGAGCCCACATGGGCATCATCAACCTTCTCCCCTCGGACCTCGCCAACCAGATTGCGGCCGGCGAAGTCGTCGAACGCCCCGCCTCGGTCGTCAAAGAGCTGATCGAAAATGCGATCGACGCAGGCGCGCGGCGGATTCAGGTGTACGTGGAGCTCGGCGGCAAGCGTCTCGTGCGGGTCGAAGACGACGGCGAGGGGATGGGCCCGGAAGACGCGCGGCTGTCCCTCGAGCGCCACGCCACCAGCAAGATTCGGCGCGCCGACGATCTGGCCGCCATCAACACGCTCGGCTTCAGAGGCGAGGCACTGCCGAGCATCGCGTCGGTCTCGCACTTCGTGCTTAAGAGCCGGCTGCGGGGCGACATCGCGGGGACCGAGATTCGCGTCAACGGGGGCGCCATTGCCGCGGTGCAGGAGACGGGTTGCCCCGAAGGGACCGCGATCGAAGTCGGCGACCTGTTCTACAACCTTCCGGCCCGCCGAAAATTTCTCAAGACCGATACGGGCGAAGCGACGCAGGTGTCTCGCATCGTCACGCAGTTCGCGATGGGGTATCCGGAAATAGGATTCGCGCTCACGAGCGGGCCGCGCAGCGTGTTCAACTGGCCCGCGGTCGGGAAGTTCGACGATCGCCTGTATCAGATATTTGGCGAACGCCCAGACCTCGTGCCGGTGGGGAAGAGCCTGACCGGCTTCAGCATCAAAGGCTATGCCGCCGCTCTCGCCGAGCAAGGACCGACTCGCGGTTCACAGAACGTCTTCGTGAACCGCCGCATCGTGAAGGACAAGACGATCGCTCATGCCATCATCGAGGCGTACAGCAATGCCTCGATCAAGGAGCGAAGTCCCGAGGTCCACTTGTTTCTCGAGATTCCAGCCGAGCGTGTGGACGTCAACGTACATCCGACGAAGGCCGAAGTTCGGTTCCGCGATCAGTCGTTCATTCACGAGGCCGTCAAGCACGCCATCGCCGATGCCATCGGCAAGGGCGCGGTGCCAGAGTTGCAGCTGGTGTCGAGCAGCTACCCCGATTTCGGGCCCACGGCGCAGTCCATACCCGACGTGCTGGGCGGCGGAACTTACCCGAGCCGGTGGGCGGCGACGGACGTTCCAACCATCCAGGACGCCGCCACCTCGATCGCGGTCGCCTCGGCGGTGGGGGGTGCCCTGGTGGGGTCCGGCTTCAGCCGGACCGACGCAGGCGTGCCGGACCCCGCCGACCTCATCAAGCCGATGATGCCGCTCGGCCAGTTTCGCGACACGTTCATCATTGCCGTGGATCCGGACGGCATCGCGATCATCGATCAGCACGTCGCGCATGAGCGCGTGCTGTTCGAGCGCGTCATGGAGAGGCTCAGCGCAGGCCGGCTGGACAGCCAGGGCCTGCTCGAGCCCCTTCTCGTGGAGCTCTCGCCTGAGGGCCGGCAGGCGCTGCTGAGCCATTCCTCCGATCTGGATCGCCTCGGGTTTGGTGTCGACGACTTCGGCGGAGACATCCTGCGCCTGACGGCTGTGCCCGCGCTGTTGAGCCGTGAAGATGCCGTCACGGCCATTCGCGCGCTGGCGGAGGACCTGGAGGGCCTGGATCGTGGCAGGAACGTCGGCGATGCGCTGCGCCAGATTGCGGCCACCACGGCCTGCCATGCGGCCGTCAAGGCCAACTACCCGCTGACGCAGGAGAAGATGCTGCATATCCTCGATGAGCTGCGCCGCACAGCGTACTCGACCATCTGCCCGCATGGACGCCCGGTCATGCTGCGCCTGACGCGCCGCGAGATTGAGAAGAACTTCCAGCGCATATGAGCCCGAGACTCGGCGCAGTGGTCTACTACGTCGGCCGCATTCTGCAGGTCTTCGCCATGTGGATTCTGCTGGTCGACATCTTCATGGCCGGGCCGATGGGTCCTGCGCCGAACCCGTTTTACGCGGGCGTCGCGATGTTCATCGTGGGATGGCTGATGGTGAGGACGCAAGAACCTTCACGATGAGCACGAAAAACAACTTTCCCGGCTCGACGACGGTTTGGTGTGGGATGCCGGGCGGCATGACCAGCACGTCACCGGCCGACACTTTCTGCGCCTTTGCACCCACGACCCTCGGACCGCGGATCTCGCCGTTGCCGGTGTCGCGCGCCTCCTCGATGCTGCCCCCATAGAGGATGGTGGCTTCTCCCCCCTGGACCACGAAGATGTCTGTCCAGTTCTTGTGTAGCTCTCCCGCGCCGCTCCCGTCGCGTCGCAAGATCTCGAACTTGTGGTTCCCGAGATCGGAGAGGATTTCCGAAGCGCTCATCGTCTGCTTGGCGGTCTGGCGGCCCTTCAGTGTGGCCGAATATCCACTCAGCGTGGAGGCCGGCCAGTAGACGATGTCTGACGTGGACTGGGCCAGAACCGGCGTGGCGGTGCAGAGCGTCAATACCAGCAGGGATATCAGTTTCACGCTGCCTCCTAAGCGGCTTGATTAGAGCGGTGACCGGTACCACGAGTCGTTGAGCACGCGCTTGAACTCTCCGCTGTCGTCGGCGTACGAGAGTGACAACGCCGAGCCCTCGGCGCCTCCCCAGTCGATTGCAAGCGCATACGTCGAGCCGCGCTTGCACAACGCCGCATGCAGCGCTTCGGGGCTGGCAATCTCGGCTGTAGCGAGGAGGCGAGTGCCTTCCAGGTTTGGGAAGGCGAATGCGCCGTGCAGCGGGGTCCATAGCGGTAGATCTTGCCCCTGCGCTGGGCTAGCGAGTCCGAAGACAAGCAGAGCCAGAAGGGCTGACCCGCACAGTCTCATCTAGGGCCTCAGCACCCGGATGCGATGCGCTTCGCTGTCCGTCACGTAAAGAGTGCCGTCCGCGGTTGCAAAGACACCGTGCGGCCGCGAGAGCTTGCATTGCAGGGGATCGGTCTCCGGGCCATCTCCGCGTGTGCCAGTCCCGAGCACGGTGGAGATGGTGCCGCTGTTCAGATCGACGCGGCGGATGACGTGGCTTTCGGTGTCGGCCACATACAGGTTCCGGCCCGAAAGCGCGAGGCCCTTCGGGCCGGCAAGCTTCGCCGCTCGCGCAGGACCGCCGTCTCCTGAGTATCCCTGCTCACCGGTGCCGGCGAGATGATGAATGGTGCCGGCCTTCTCGGCAATGCGGTACAGCGCGTTGCCCTGGCGAAGGGCCAGGTAGATCGTTCCGTCCCGATCGAGCACCATGGTTCTCGGGCCATTGAGCGGTGTGCCTTTGATTGGCGCACCGTCTGGAGTGGGAAGTGGTTCGCCGGTCCCCCCGTAGGTGTCGATGATCCCGGATGAGAGGGTGACGACGCGGATGCGATGATTGCCGATGTCGCAGATCATGAGCCGGCCTTCCGGCGCGAGCGCAATGCTATGGGGCTGCCGAAGTTGCGCACCGGAGGCCGGACCGCCGTCACCAGAGAAGCCGGGGACGCCGGTGCCGGCCAGCGTCGAGATGACACCGGACTTCGCGTCGACTTTTCGGACGACGTGGCTGTCGCGCTCGGCGATGTACATGTGCCCCTGCCCGTCGAACACGATTTCGTGGGGCATGTTGAGTGAGCCCGCGACCGCCGTCCCGCCGTCCCCCGTATAACCTCGCTGACCACTACCGGCGAGCGTGGTCGTCCGCCGCGTCTTCAGATCGAGCCGGCGAATGCGCTGATTGTCCAGGTCGCAGAAATAGAGAGCGTTGTCGCGCACGACCACGCCGTACGGGTTGTTCACCTGCTCGTCCGAGTACCCCGGCGCACCGTTGCCGATCACCGTCGACACGGACGGCGCCGCAAAGGCAGGAACTGGCATCAAGGTCAGGAAAATGGTTTTCAGCGCGTCACGGCGATCCATTAGTGCCTCCATGGAGATCGAGAGCCAAGTACCGCACATCGGGAAGCGGGTTGGCATTGTAGGCCTCGGCGGGTGCGAACCCCATCGAGACATAGAGCGCATGCGCGGTTTGCATCGACGCCAGCGTGTCGAGGACCATGGTACGGTATCCGAGTTGTCGAGTTGTCGCCCCTTCGCCGCAATCTCCAAGGCGAGCCGCCGTCCGAGATCTCGTCCGCGGAACGCCGGCCGCACATACAGCCGCTTCATCTCACAGACATCATAACTGGAACGACGCAGCCCCACGCAGCCGGCATCGACATCGCCAGCGCGTGCGATGAGGAGGGCGCCTGTCGGCGGGCCATACATCGCAGGCAAGGCCTGGAGCTCTGACGAAAAATTCTGAAAACAGAGATCGACCTGAATGGCGCCGGCATACTCCTCGAAGAGTGCGCGGGCGGCACTGAAATCCGAAGCCCCGTGTGCTTCGACAATCCTGACGTCCACTAACCCCCAATCCCTAATCCCTCTTCGTGCGCGCCTTCTTCCATTCCTCGATCCGGCTTCGAATCGCGTCCTCGAATCCGCGTGAGGTCGGCCGATAATACTGCTTTCCCGAGAGCGACGGAGGCAGGCAATCCATGTCTGCAATGCCCTCGGCCTCGTTGTGTGCGTACTTGTAGCCCTTGCCGTAGTTGAGCTCTCTCATCAAGCGCGTGGGTGCGTTGCGGATGTGCAGCGGCACAGGCTCGGCGATCTCGCGGACAGCGTCCTCGGCGGCCTCGTTATAGGCCACATAGACGGCGTTGCTCTTGGGCGCCGTGGCGAGATAGATCGCCGCCTGCGCCAGAGCGGTGTTCCCTTCGGGCATGCCAATGAAATGGACCGCCTCCTTGGCGGCCACGGCGACGGTCAAAGCCTGCGGATCGGCGTTGCCGATGTCTTCCGAGGCGAAGCGAATCAATCGACGAGCCACGTACAGCGGATCCTCTCCGGCCTCCAGCATGCGCGCCAGCCAATACACCGCGGCATCCGGGTCGCTGTTGCGCATCGACTTGTGCAGCGCCGACATGATGTTGAAGTGCTCTTCGCCGGTTTTGTCGTAAAGCAGAGCGCGCCGCTGGACGGACTGCTGCAAGGTGTCCCGATCGAGCCGGCGAGTCGCACCATCGGCCGTCCGCGGGGCGGCAGCGGTCGCCAGTTCGAGAAGATTCAACGCCGACCGGGCGTCGCCGTTCGCGAAGCGGGCGATCGTGTGAAGTACACCCTCGCCGATCTCGATGGGCTCGTTACCGAGGCCGCGCTCTTTGTCCGTCAATGCCCTCTCGAGAATGCGGATGAGCTCCTGCTCCGTGAGGCCCCGAAGCGTGAAGACCTTCGATCGCGACAAGAGCGCAGCGTTCACTTCAAAGGAAGGGTTCTCCGTCGTGGCGCCGATCAGGACGATGTCGCCGGCCTCGACGCGGGGCAGAAACGCATCCTGCTGCGACTTGTTGAACCGGTGAATCTCGTCGACGAATACGATCGTTCGCCGCTTCAGCTGACGGCGCGACTGCTCGGCGACCGCCATGACGTCCTTGATCTCCTTGATGCCGGCCATCACGGCGCTGAACGACACGAAGCGCGCCTGCGTCGCTTTGGCAATCAATCGCGCGAGCGTCGTCTTGCCCGTTCCCGGAGGTCCCCAGAGGATGATCGATTGGAGTCGATCTCGTTCGATGGCTTCCCGCAACGGTCTACCAGGCGCGAGCACGTCCTCCTGGCCCACGAACTCATCGAAGGTCGCAGGGCGCATCCGCTCGGCAAGCGGGGTGCCGGCAGTGTTCGCGGACGCCGTGTCGGTGCCGGGGTCGTCGAACAAGCTCATACGCCTCTTTGCCGGAACGCTTCATAGAGCACGAGCGCGGCGGCGACGCCGACGTTGAGCGACTCCACGGGCGCGTGCATCGGGATAGAGATCAGCTGATCCACCTGTGGCGACACAACTTCCGGCAGGCCAGCCCCCTCGCCGCCGAGAAACAGCGCGACGGGCGTCCGGAAATCAATGTTGAAGAATGCCTGTCCGCCTCGCGGCACGAGCGCGATCGTCCTGATCCGAGCAGCCCGCATCGCCTGCAGTGTGCCGCCAATCTCCGCCCTCGCTATCGGAAGCCGCAGCGCGCTGCCCATCGAGCCGCGAAGCGCCTTCCACCCGAACGGATCGGCTGTCGCTGCCGACACGACAAACGCGGTCGCGCCGGCGGCTTCGGCCGTGCGCATGATGCCGCCGACGTTTCCCGGATCCTGCACGTCGTGTGCAACCACGACGAGCGGCTGAGATCCGGCCAGCACCTGTTCGAGCGTCGCCATGGACCTGCGGGCGATCCCGATCACACCCGACGGTGTCTTCACCGGGCTCATCGACTCCAAGACCTTCCTGGAGACGATGAACACATCGGCGCCTTCGGCCGCCAGTTGCTCGGCCAAGGCACGAACTGACGGGTCCGTGAGCGCATCGCGTTCGAACGCGGCGCTTTCGACCGCGAGTCCCGATGCACGGGCTTCGAACAGCAAATGTGAACCGTCGAGCAGCAGCTCGCGTTCGCGTCCGTGTTTTGTGGGAGTGCGAGCAAGCTCGCGGTAGCGTCTGACGCTGGAGTGCGGGGCTCCAGGCATCTGGAGAGCATAACAGATGTGCTAGCATCTTCATGCGGATGAAAGCCAAAATACTCAAGAAATTCGAAGACGAAGTCGCCGGGCTGGAGCGCGAGTTGCACCACGAGCTGCCGAAGGAAATTCAGCGTGCGCGCGAGCTGGGCGACCTGCGCGAGAACGCGGAGTATCAAGCCGCGAAAGATCGCCAGAGCATCGTCAACGCACGCATCGCGATGCTGAAGAAGCGGATCGGCGAGATCTCGATCATGAACCTGGACAAGATTCCGCACGATCGGGCGGCGTTCGGATCGACCGTGCACCTCCGCGAGGATAACGGCGACGCGATCACGTATCAACTCGTGATGCCCGAGGAGGCGGACGCCGCCAAAGGCCTGATCTCCACCAGCTCGCCGATCGGCCGCGCCATCGTCGGCAAGACCGAGGGCGACGAGATCAACGTCACGACCCCCAGCGGCACCAGAAAATTCGAGATCCTCAAGCTCGTCACTGTTCACGACGAGGCGTGAGCTATTCTCCACACCTGAGAACAGCCGTTCTTCTGAGCGGCAACGGCACGGGCGGGGCATACCACGCGGGTGTGCTGCGCGCGCTGCACGAAGCGGGCGTTAAAATCGACGTCATGAGCGGGCGTGGGGTGGGGGTGGTCGGGGCCCTGTTTGCGGCGATCGACGCCGCACCGAAAATCTGGGAAGAGGGCGGCGTCTGGCGCCGCCACCCGGCGCCGCGCATGTATCGCTGGCGTCCAGCGTTGCAGTGGGCGGCGACGCTGGCGCTGCTCGCGGCCGCGATCCTCGCCGTACCGATCCTCGTGCTTGCGATCGGTCTCGTGGCGTATCCGCTGAGCTTTCTCGTCCAGATGATCAACGTCGATGCGGGCTATCGGCTCGTGACGACGTACGCAGATCTCGTGCGCTCGGCATTCGCCCCTGGTGCGCTGCCGACCCTGATACCAAGACTGATCACGCTGTGCCTGGCCGCCGCGTTCTGCGTGCTGGCGGTGTCGGCGGTCCGGCTGAAACCTGACGCCACCAAGGCACATCGCGATCGCGGGCGGTGGTGGGCGCGCCTGGTGGGATCGCCGTGGAGTGCAGAACCCGGTGTCAAACATTTCCGCGCGGCGCTCTGGCAGTTGTTTCGCGGCCCGGTCACAGCCAAAGAACCGTCGCCGGCCGAGTTGAGTCGGCGTTACACAGAGCTGCTCCTCGAGAATCTCGGTCAGCCCGGCTTTCGGGAGCTCATCGTCGCCACGCTCGATCTTGAAACGCGGGGCGATCTGGTATTCGCGGCGCTGCGGGAGGACCGCCGCGCCGGCTATTTTCAGCGGAGCCGCGGCGACCTGATCGATCTGGCGGGCGTGGGCCGAAATCAGATTCTCGAAGCGGTGGCGGGTGCGGTCAGCCTGCCGGTGCTCACAGAACCGCACCTCGTGGCGTTTTCTCCGGAAAGTTACTGGAAGGGCGAGACGCACCGCACCTGCGATCGGATCGCGGCCGTGGCACGCCTGCTGGACGAGCTGGCGGCTGCCGGCGTCGAGCAGGTGGTTGCGGTGTGCGCCGACGCCGATCGTGCTGCGCCCCATCGCCTCTCGAAGCCGGGCGGATCCCTGGAATCGCGCATGGCCGAGCACTTCGCTGCCGCCGAAACGTCTGCGATGCGCGATGCCGCCGCTTCGCACAAGAAACGGTTCAAAGGCTTGTTTCTGATTCAGCCCGGGCACAATCCCGTCGGGCCGTTCGATTTTTCAGGCGCCTACGACGAGCGGTCGGATCGCTACTTGAAGCTTGGCGAGCTGATCGACCGGGGATATGAAGATGCGTACCGGCAGTTCGTGGAGCCGGTGGTTGGGGGAAACGAGTAGTTCACGAACTCAGGTGCTCCCCACCGGCTCCTTACGTTTCTTTTCTTCTGGAGCTTCATGTAAGAACTCCATCAACAGCGCCGTCATCTTCTCGCCGAGGTCGTCGCGGACCGCGCCGAAGCGGGCCTGGAACGCCTCGAGCGGCACGATGGCCTTGGCCATCGCGCGGTGGCCGCCTGCCGAGCCGATGTCCACGAAGAAGCGCCTCACGAAATCGCCGGCGTTCTTCGAGTATCCGAGATTGCGCACGGACATGACGAAGGAGCCGTTGACGACGCCTGAGGCGAGCGTCCATCGAACGTTCTCGAGCTGCAGGAAGAAATCGGCGACGTAGGGAATGGCGTCGTCTCTGGGCACCTCCCCGAGAAACACCGAGAAGATCTGATCGACCATCCGGCCGCTCTGGGTCGCCTTGGTGATCAGCTGCAGGCGCTCCATCGTGATTTCCGCGCCTTCCATTTTTCGAATCAGGTTGGCGTCGGCCAGCGGATAAAGATACGAGAACGCCTCGATGTCGCAGCGGTTCGCCTGCCGGTTGAAAAAGAGCGTGTCTGACTTGATCGCATAGAGCATGGCCGTGGCGGTGCGCTCGGAGATGCTCGCATCGATGGCCCGCAGGTGTTCGGTCAGAATGGTGCAGGTCGATCCGTAGTCTTCGCGAATGTCCTTGAAGACCGCGTTGTATCCGTGCTGCTCGGGATGATGATCGATGACGAGGTCGACGCGATCGAGGCCGGGAAAATAGTGGGGCTGGACGTCGACCATGCAGACGCGATCGAACTCCTCGATGCCAGCCCGCGTCACCGTCTCGACGTGGATATCGAGCTGGCCCGCCATCCGGACATTCTCGGGGCGCGTCACCCCCTCGACCGCGGCGATGACGGCCGTCGCTCTGGTGCGATGCAGAATGGTGCGAAGCGCGAGCCCGCTGGCCATCGCGTCGGGATCGGGCTCGTTGTGGAGCAGGATCAGGATCCGATCCGCATCTGCCAGGTACCGCTGATATTGCTGGACACGCGCGCGCGTCAGCGCTCGGCTGAACTCGGTCAGAAGGGGAGCTTCGAACAGCTCGGACAGGGAAAGATACGACACGTCGGGGAACTGGTCGCGGATCGCTTCCGCGCGCTTTTCGCGGTCGGCCGAACCAACCCCGAGGACGTAAATCAGCGAGCCGCCGGCGTCGCGAATGGAGTCGATGACCTTCGGCAGGTACCGGCGGCCGGTGTCTTCGATGATGATGCAGGTCTGCGGCGAGATGTCGGCTTTGATGTAGGTATCGGTGCGGCGGATGTCGCCCTGGCTGACGGGCAGACTGGCGGCCTGCAGCTTCCGCGCGAGCGGGCGGCTCTCCACCAGGAACTCGACTTCGATACTGGGCGCCAGGATTTGGTCGAGCATCCTGATGACCAGCTCGTCTTGGCAAACTGCCAGACACCTCATGGTTGTGCTCGTATAACGCTCGTCACGCTATCGCTGTAAACTACCCATTATACGCCTCTTATGACACGTCCTGCCGCACCTGTCATCGTCGCCCTTTCGCTGGCCGCGTCTGCCTTATCGGCGGTAGTGATCGCCGGCCAGTTCTCCTACAAGACGGGCATCGACGTCGCCGGTTTTGGTGTGACGGTCCTCACTCGCGCCGGTGAGCCGGTGCCGAATCTGAAGGCCGACGATTTCGAGGTGCGCGAGGACGGCGTCCTGCAGACGGTTACCTATTTCAGTGCCGGTGCCGGGGGCGATGCCGTGCCGCTCCACGTGGGCCTGCTTTTCGACATCAGCGAAAGCATGGAGCGCGACCTCCCGTTCTCTCGCAACGCCGCCATCCGTTTCCTCAACACGTTTCCCCGGGCGCTGGATTTCACCCTCGTGGAATTCTCCGACGACGTGCGTGCCGGCCGGTTCGCACAGGCAGAGTTTCCACGGCTGGTTGAGCGGATCCGAACCAGCAAAGCGAAGGGGCGAACGGCCCTCTACGATGCTCTTACCGTGTACCTCGGCAGTGCGTTCGATCAGACGGGCAGGAAAGTGCTCGTCGTGTACACGGACGGTGGCGACACCTCGAGCTCGCGGACATGGGCCGACACGTTGCGCTTACTGCGCGGATCGGACGTGACCGTCTATCCGATCGGTTTCCTGGCGAGCCGGGGCCCGTCGAGGCTGATGCCGCAGAGTCAGTTGACCGAGATGGCCCGGCTCACCGGCGGGCGCGCGGTGTTTCCTGGAACCATGAAAGAGCTGGAGCCGATGTACAGCCGCATTGCCGCGGAGATACACGCGCAATACACGCTGGGCTATGTGCCGACCAATGCCGCGCGCGACGGCAAATGGCGCAAGGTTGACATCAAGCTCAAACGGCCGGCCTTGGAACGGCTGCAGCTTCGCACGCGAGAGGGTTACTTCGCGCCTATCGCATCGAAGTAAGGCGGTCAGCCGAGCGAATGATGAGTCCGGACGCCTTCCGCCGCATCGCACTCGCCCTGGAAGGCGCCGTCGAGGGCGCGCACATGGCCCACCCAGACTTCCGCGTGGACAAGCGGATCTTCGCGTCGCTCCACTCGAAGGATCAATTTGGGATGGTCAAGCTGACGCCGGAGCAGCAGAGGGACTGCATAGCGGAACATCCGGAGATGTTCGTGCCAGAGAGTGGCGCCTGGGGACGTGCTGGATGTACGCGCGTCATATTGAAAGGGGCCAACGAAGAGGCGGTAGGAGAAGCACTGACCCTCGCGTGGAAGAACCTCACGAAGAAGCCTCAAAGCACGAAGAAGCCTCAAAGAAAGAAGTGCCGCTGACATCCGGCCTCCTGGGCTCCTAATCTTCTGCGCAAACTGTAGTACGATTGGCAGTTCAGCGTGCCGCGAGAAAGCCGGCTGTGCTGGGTGAATATATGCCGTCGCTGTTCGACAAATTCAAGCTCGTCTCGGATTTCGAGCTGAAGGGGGACCAGGCGCGAGCGATCCCCGAGCTCGTGCAGGGCCTCGCGCGCGGCGATCAAAGTCAGGTGCTGCTCGGGGTCACGGGTTCTGGTAAGACCTTCACGATGGCGCAGGTCATTGCCGAGGTCAACAGGCCGGCGCTCGTGATGGTCCACAACAAGACCCTGGCCGCCCAGCTCTATCAGGAGTTCCGCCGGTTCTTTCCCGAGAACGCCGTCGAATATTTCGTCAGCTACTACGACTACTACCAGCCGGAAGCCTACGTGCCGTCGACCGACTCGTACATCGAGAAGGAAGCGACGATCAACGAAGAGATCGACCGCATGCGGCTTTCGGCCACTCGATCGCTGTTCGAGCGCCGCGACGTCATCATTGTCTCGAGCGTGTCCTGCATTTACGGCCTCGGCTCACCCGAGGCCTATTACGGGATGCTGCTGCCGCTGCAGCTCGGCCAGCGCATTCCTCGTGAACAGATTCTTCGGAAGCTCGTCGAAATTCAGTACGAGAGGAACGACGTGGAGTTCTCGCGCGGCACATTCCGCGTGCGCGGCGACGTCATTGAGGTTCACCCGTCGTACGAAGAGATGGCGCTCCGTATCGAGCTATTCGGAGACGACGTCGACGCGCTGACGACGTTCGACCCGCTCACAGGGAAGAGCGGCCGCAGGCACGACAAGGTCGCCATCTACCCCAAGACGCACTTTGTGGCGCCGCGCGAGCAGACGAAATCGGCCGTGGAATCGATCAAGGCCGAGCTCGTCGAGCGACGGGCGCAGCTCGAGTCGCTGGGCAAGGTCCTCGAAGCTCAGCGCCTGCATCAGCGGACGATGTTCGACCTCGAGATGATGAAGGAGATCGGGTACTGCCACGGCATCGAAAACTACTCGCGCCACCTCACTG
>JANNJO010000251.1:0-21440 GCA_031395755.1 Acidobacteriota bacterium | reverse complement strand
CCCATCGGACCGTGGCTGGTGACTGCCGATGAGGTGCCGGATCCGCAGAATCTCGATTTGTGGCTCGAGGTCGACGGGCGTGGATATCAGCGAAGCTCGACAAAGCACATGATATTCCCTGTCGCCCGGCTCGTGAGCTATATCAGCGGGTTCATGAGCCTGCAGCCCGGCGACATCATCTCGACCGGAACGCCGCCCGGGATCGGGATGGGGCAGAAACCGCCGGTCTACTTGCGTGAGGGAAACCATGTGCGTCTCGGCATCGTCGGACTCGGGGAACAGAGGCAGCGGGTGGTGAAGGGGTAAGGGGTAAGATACGGATGATGTCCGTGCCAGACGGTCGGTCGCCCGTTCCGCTGTCGGTCGACCGCGCTGCGTTCTCCGTGGTCCCGCTCTCGCAGTCCGGATACGATCTCGCGTACTGGCTCACGCGCTCGGGTGACGAGCGTGTCCGAGCTGTGGAAGTGCAAAGGCTGATCGTCTATGGCCGACCCCATCCTGCCGCCAGACTTCGGCGAGTTCTTGAGGTTGCTGAACGCGCACCGGGTTGACTATCTGATCATCGGCGGCTATGCCGTCGCGTTCCACGGACATCCGCGCGCCACGGCGGACATCGACATCTGGATCCCCATGCGCGAGCAGACCGCGCAACAACTGGTCACGGTGCTCAAAGCCTTCGGCTTCGACGTGCCGCAGCTGTCGACGGAGCTGTTTCTTCGACCCGACCAGGTGATTCGGCTGGGAACCCCGCCGCTCCGCATCGAGCTGCTCACGACGATCGCCGGCGTCGACTTCGATGCGTGTCACGCGCGCGCGGTGCACACCACCCTTGATGGCGTCGACGTGCGCCTCATCGCCCTCGATGATCTCAAGACGAACAAGCGCGCAGCGGGCCGCCACCAGGATCTGGCGGACCTCGATCACCTCCCGTAGTCGTTCCAGTCGCCGTGCCACCACCGGCGTTCGCAAAGCTCCGGAACTGCGATCGTCCGAGGCCTCTCGCGTTGTCGTTTCTGCAACGGTGTGGGCGCCGCCAGTGAAATCTTCCAACGTTCCGCGATGGCACGCCGCCAGCTTCGCTGAGCTGTCGATCGAATGTGACTGAATCGAACAGTTCGACGATGGTAGGATTGACCGGAGAGCAGCGCCGAATGCTCATCAATAAGCTTCCCGATGCCGCAAACCTTGCGCTCGGCGCCTTCGTGCTTGGCGGGGAGACGGATGCATGACCGGCCTTTACATCATTTTTGGCGGGATGCTTCTCTTCGTGACGATCGTTGTTGCCTACGATCTGCTCACGCGACGGCAGCACCGTCGCCAGCGCGAACAGCAGCGCCGATCCGCCTGAGCTCTCGGTAGCGTCACTTCACCGGCACGAGCCGTTTCAGCTCCTCCGTCCAGTTCTGCACGACGATCAGGTTCTGAGCCGTGCCGCCGGCGTCCGCCTGGGCACTGGGGATGATCATGAACCGTCCATCGGGGGTGATGTCGTACGGTCGAGTCCCAGCGGTAGGTACCTGCATGGCGAATTCGAACCAGACCTGTTGGCGACCAGGGACGAAGGTCGTCCCGGAGTCCACTGGAACCGCCAGCATCTGCCGGCCGTCCAGGCTGCTGAAGAACAGTTCGCGGCCGTTACGCGACCAGATCGGGGCACGGCCGCCGCCCGACGAGATCCGCTGCCGATTTCCAAGCTCCGGATACCGCTCGACGGAGATCTCGTATCGACCGGAGGCGTTCGAGTTGTAAGCGACCCAGCGTCCGTTTGGTGAGACGGCCCCGTGATTCGACGTGCCGGTCCGCAGATCCAGCACCGCGATCTGCGCGCTCTGAATGCTGCCGGTGGCCGGGGTAATTGTGTAGAGGACCGCCTCGCCTCCGGGCAGGAACTCGGGCCCCACGTGGCGCCGCGCGGCGAGAGGCCGTCGAAGGGGGCGATCGTCATGGGCGACCCGCCGGTGATCGCCCCCTTTTTGAGTAGTTGGCCGCCCGCGACGGAAAACCCGATCCACTGTCCATCGGGTGAGATGAATACGCCGTGTGGCGCGCCAAGACCGCTCAGCTCCGTGGGCTCGAGTTGGTCGAGCGCACGTACCAGCAACTGGTGAGGGCGGCGAGCGTCTGTGCTTCGCGCGTCAAGCGCGCCAGGCGATTGGGATCGCCGGCGAAGGCCTCGGGAAGAATCTTCAGCGCGACGTTGCGGCCCAGCTTGATATCGCGCGCGCGATAGACCTCGCCCATCCCACCGGCACCCAGGGCAGAGAGGATCTCGTAGGGGCCGAGGCGGGGGCCGGGGGTAAGGGCCAAAGGGTAATTATCTCTGGATCGTGGCCGTCCAGTTGACGACGACGGTCAGCGGCGCCGCGCTGCTCTGCTG
The DNA here is from genome assembly GCA_031395755.1 of Acidobacteriota bacterium. Lineage (GTDB taxonomy): Bacteria > Acidobacteriota > Vicinamibacteria > Vicinamibacterales > JAMQPK01 > JAMQPK01. The sequence continues at coordinate 19,063 of JANNJO010000251.1, read as the reverse complement.
GGGGGGTCTCGCGTGGTCAGAAAACGCGTGCCGTCCTGCGTTACCGCATACACCTGCGTTACCGCATACACCTGGCTTCGCCAGGCCGAAGTCGAGGACCTTCACGGTGCCATCCGGTCGCACTTTGATATTCGCGGGCTTCAGATCGCGATGGATGATCCCCTGCTCGTGCGCGGCTTCGAGCGCGTCGGCGATCTGCTTCGCGATCGGCAGCGCCTCGTCGATGGCGATCGCTCCGCGCGTGATTCGCTGCGAAAGGTCCTCGCCCGGAACCAGCTCCATGACGAGGGCGTGGACATCACCCGCCAGCTCGAGCCCGTGGATGATCGCGATGTTGGGATGATTCAACGACGCGAGGGTCTTCGCTTCACGTTGAAAGCGGGCGATCCGCTCGGGGTCCGAGACGAAGGCTTCCGGCAGTATCTTGATCGCGACGTCGCGGTCGAGCTTCGTATCTCTTGCCCGATACACCTCGCCCATGCCGCCGGCCCCGAGGGCGGAGAGGATCTCATACGGGCCGAGGCGGGTACCGGGGTTCAGAGCCAAAGAGTCGCTGTGGATTATACGGGCGCGGCGGCAGCGCCGACATGATTACTCCTGATAAACGCCGTGGTCTGGCCCGGGCGGGACGATTGGCTCGAGCGCCGCCACAAGCTTCGGCAGATCTTCCGTGACGACCTGCCAGACGATGTCTTCATCAACACCGAGGTAGTCGTGAACAACTTTGTGGCGCATGCCGATGATGTCCACCCATTGAATCTCGGGATGCCTGTCGCGGAACTCCCGAGACACCTGCCGTGCGGCTTCGCCAATGACCTGGATGAGATGAATCAGTGCAAGGCGAAGATTCTCGTCCGCGTCATATGCCGCGCGCGAGAGGCCCAGAATCTTGCTGACCGCCTTCCTCGCCATGTCGAGCATGTGCCCGATGTACACGGGGTCACGCGGAGACATACAAAGGTTCGGCGCTGCCTAATACCTGATCGCGAATCCGATGGTTGAGAAACTTCGGTGTCACCATGTCCGCGCGCCGACCGTGCAACAGACCAGAGAACTCGCGTTCGATGCTCACGAAGTTGAGGCCCGGCACGTAGCCGGTGTGAAATTCCACGAGCACATCTACGTCGCTCTCGGGGCCGAAATCGTCGCGAAGGACAGAACCGAACAGCGCCAGCCGCTTGATGTGATGCCGTCGGCAGAAAGCCGACACGGCGTCACGGTCGATAGCGATGCGTGGGCTCATGGCGTCTCCATGATACCGCCCGCAGTCAACAGCACAGGGGTCGCTGTGAGTATAGGGGCAGGAAGTCGCCCGCGCGGATGGAATCAGTCAGGAGGCCTTGGCGCCCCGGGTCATTGCTCGATGCAGATCCCAGTCGGCCTGGAGACGCATCCAGAACTGCGGCGACGTCTTGAGGAGACGAGCGAGTCGAAGCGCGGTATCAGCCGTGATGCCGCGCTTGCCCAACACGATTTCGTTCATCCGGTTCAGCGAGATCTCCAACCGACGTGCCGCTTCCACCTGGCCCAAGTCGAGGGGCTTGCCGAGCGCTGCCGCATCGCCCGTCCCTTGGCCCCTTGTCACTATCGGACCTTCCGATGGCCGCGGGCTGATCCGTTAGAATGTGTGCGTTTAGCCCACTCAGCATGACCGTGTCTGCCGGAACGCGCCTCGGCTCCTACGAAATCGTCTCCGCCATCGGCGCCGGCGGGATGGGAGAGGTCTATCGCGCGCGCGATACGAAGTTGCAGCGCGAGGTCGCGCTGAAGGTCCTGCCGGACGCCTTCACCCGTGATCCTGATCGCCTCGCCCGGTTCACGCGCGAAGCGCAGGTGCTCGCCTCGCTGAACCATCCCCATATTGGGGCGATTTACGGGTTCGAGGACAGTAGCGGGATCCACGCGCTTGTCCTCGAACTGGTCGAGGGAGACACGCTGGGCGATCGCATTGCTCGGGGACTCATTCCGCTGGATGAGGCACTGCCGATCGCGCGTGAGATTTGTGAGGCCCTCGAAGCCGCCCACGAGCAGGGGATCATCCATCGCGATCTGAAACCCTCGAACATCAAGATCACGCCAGACGGCGTGGTGAAGGTGCTCGACTTCGGCCTCGCGAAGCTGAACGCCCCGAACGTGTCGAGCGGTCCGAACGCTCCGAATGCCCTATCGCAGTCGCCCACGATCACCTCGCCTGCGATGATGACCGGCGTGGGCATGCTGCTGGGCACGGCCGCTTACATGGCGCCGGAGCAGGCGAAGGGGCGCGAAGCGGACAAGCGCAGCGACATCTGGGCGTTCGGCTGCGTGCTCTACGAGATGCTCACGGGGCAGCAGCCGTTTGCGGGCGATGATGTGAGCGACACGCTGGCCAATGTGCTGAAGCGCGAGCCGGACTTCAGCGTGCTGCCGGCAGGTGTGCCGCCTGCAATCCGTGCCCTCGTGCAGCGCTGCCTCGTAAAAGACCGCCGCCAGCGGATTGCCGATATTGCCGTTGCGCAGTTCCTGCTGAGCGGGCCGGCCGGTCTCACGATGGAGACCGCGGCACCTCGAGTGGTTCAGCGGGAACCAACCCGCACGCGAGCTCTCGCAATTGTGACGGCGGTACTCCTGACCGCGATCGTCGTCGGTATGGCGGCGTGGATCCTGAGGCCGGCGGCCGCCCCCTCCTCACCAGTGGTCCGATTCACCGTTCCACTACCGGAAGGGCAGCGCTTCACCAGCGCTGCGCGACAGATCGTGTCGATCTCGCCTGACGGTACCCAGCTCGTCTACGTAGCCAATGGCCAGTTGTATCGTCGATCGATAGGCGCGCTGGAGGCCCAGCCTATCCTTGGAACAAGTCTCTCGGGCCTCAATCACCCCGTGTTCTCACCGGACGGTGGCTCCATTGCGTTCTATGCCGGGTCGGACGGGACGCTCAAACACCTACCGGTCACCGGCGGTACGCCCGCAACCATTGCACGCGCCGGCCCTCCGTTTGGTATGAGCTGGGGGGAGAGCGGGATCGTGTTCGGCGGCGGGCCCGACGGGATCTCTCGAGTTTCTCCGGGCGGCGCGCCGGAGCAACTCGTGAGCGTCGGCGCCGACCAGCTGGCGCATGGGCCGCAGATCTTACCCGGGGGAGAGTTCGTCCTGTTTACGCTGGCTACAGGAACTGATGCGGGCCGGTGGGACGCCGCGCAAATCGTTGTGCAATCGCTGACGTCGCGCGAGCGCAAGACGATCATCAAGGGCGGAAGCGACGGCCGGTACGTTCCGTCGGGCCATCTGATCTATGCGATGTCGGGCTCGCTGTTCGCCGTTGCGTTCGACCCGTCAACCCTGACGGTTCGAGGTGCGCCCGTATCGGTCCTCGTGGGTGTCGGGCGCTCGGTTCCGATCGAAGCCACAGCGACAGCCAAGTTCTCCGTGTCCGAAACGGGATCGCTGGTGTACGTCGCCGGACCGGCAGACACGACCTCCAATCTCCGGACGCTTGCGTTATCCGATCGAAATGGCGTGCCGGTGCCGCTGAAGTTGCCGCCTGGGAACTACGCGCATCCTCGTGTCTCGCGCGACGGCGCGCGCCTCGCGGTCGGCATCGACGGCCGTCAGGAGGCCCACGTCTGGATCTACGATCTCGCCGGCACCAGCACGATACGCCGGCTCACGCTGGAGGGACGGAACCGGTATCCGGTCTGGTCTGCCGACGGCCTGCGGGTCGCATTTCAGTCTGACCGCCAGGGCGATCTGGGCATCTTCTGGCAGAGCGCCGATGGCGGGGGCGGGGTGGAGCGGCTCACGCTGCCGCCACAGGGGGCGGCCCATGTGCCAGAGTCCTGGTCCCCGGACGGCAAGCACCTGCTCTTCACCGAGCAGAAGAGCACTGGTTACGTCTTGTTCAGCCTGTCGCTTGTCGATAAGAAAATTTTGCAGTTTGGCGGCGTGCGGTCATCCGCTCCGACGAGCGCAGGTTTTTCCCCGGACGGACGTTGGGTGACATACGCGTCCACCGAGAGCGCTGGAGGAATGCTCTCGCCGGGCAGGGGCGTCTTCATTCAGCCTTTTCCGGCAACGGGGTCGACATACCCGGTGCCCAAGGCGCGCATTGACTTTCATCCGGTCTGGTCACCCGATGGATCGCAGATCTTCTACGTCAGCGCGGCGGCTGAGCCCTTCGTTGCTGTCAGTGTCCAGACGCAAGGAGGCGTCACGTTCGGCGCCCCGACCGAAGTTCCGCCAGCGGTCCCGAGACCGCGTCTGACCCTCAACGACGTGAGGGGCTACGACCTCCTGCCCGATGGAAAGTTTCTCGGCCTGGTCCCTGTGGGCGATCAGGATATAGCCGGGCTACTACCCAGGCAGGAAATAGGGGTCGTTCTCAACTGGTTCGAGGAGTTGAAGCGGCTCGTGCCGGTGAACTGATGCCGCTGACAACCCCTGTGGGGCCCTATGGAGATCGTGGCGCGATGCGTCGGAGTTCGTCGCAGAAGTTGGTGATGATCATGAGGTGATCCGACCCCGCCACGGCTCGAACGGCTGCTCGATGCGGCCGATGTAAATCGATTCTCAGCGGTGGCGGCGATCTGGCGTGACCTTCTTCGTCTTCACACAGCGATCGCGTTGGCTGGCAACCCTGGTGCGATCGATTTCCGCAGTTGCGGACTTGCAGAGCTCCTCCGCCTGTTTGCGCAGCGCGTCGAGCTGGTCGCAGAGGGCCTGAAGTCGAGCCTCAGGGGTTCAGATGACGCGCCAGAAACGGGATGCCGCGTTTGCCCCAGAACAGATGCTCGTCTGGAAAGACTTCCTGCTCGATCCGATCAGCCGCTCCGAAGACGCTGTAGATCTCCCGCACCTTGTTGAAGCTCTCAATGCTCGCGCGAATCGGGAAGATGTTGTCTTTCTCCCCCGATTCCACGAACAGCGGCCTCGGCGCCATTAGTCCTGCGAGGTCGTGCATCTCGGCCCAGTTGAGGATCCCCGGCACATAGTTGTCGCTGCAGTGTGCGAGGCTCCCGATGCTGTCCCGGAACGTGTTCAGGTAGCCGCTCACCAGCGCAACACGGATGCGCGGATCGAGGGCCGTCGAGAACACGGTCACGGTGCCGCCCCCCGAGATACCCATGCAACCGACGCGGCTCCGATCCAACTCGGAGCGGGTTTCGATGTAATCGAGTGTCCGCATCACGTCCCACACGCGCCAGCCGATCATCGTTTGACCAACGAGCAGCGCGCCGCCCGCCACCGGATCGCACGCTTTGCGGGACAAGCCTTGACGGGCATTGATGGGATCGCGACGGCATCCGAAGCCCATCGGCTCGATCGCCACCGCGGCGATGCCGGCCTCGGCCACCTGAATGGCGAAGTCGTGCTGGTAGCCCGCCTTGTCGGTCCGCTCGCGGCCTTGGTCGTCGATGCCGACGATGTCGTCTACGCCACGGCCGTGGCCGGGGATGCAGATCATGACGGGCGCCGGCCTTTGCGCTTGTTCCGGAAGCAGGAGATAGGCGAGCACGCTCGCGCCGGGCCCGCTATCGAACACGATTTTCTCGCGGCTGTAACCGCGAAATGTGCGCGTCTCGAGGGAGATCGGACGAAGCGGCTGGCGCGCCGCCGGAAAACCGCCGATGAGCTCGGTCAGCTTCGATTTGAGCGTCTTCTGCCAGAGTTCGGCCCCGCGCCGAGTGCGCGCCTGGAATCGGAGCCGCCGCGGCGCGGAAGCGTACCGATCGAGCGCGTACGCGACGGGATCGAATGTGCGGTCTTCAAGACCGCTCGTCACTCCGGTGAGCGGCCCGATATAGCCGGAGGCCACGGGCGCTTGCGCCTCGAGCCTTACGGCACCAGCGGCCCCCATTCCGGCGGCCAACCTCGCGAGCTCACGACGAGAGAGTTTCTTCATGATATTTGACCGGGCGAAGCGGTCGAATCTTGAGACTCCTGAACCTGCAGTAATGCACCGGCGAAACGTAGAGGGAGGGGAGTCATGTGCGCTCCTGAAGTCGGACGGCGGCTCACTATACACCCGTCGCCCGCTTGCCCGGGCGCACGATGAATCCATCCAGGGCTGGTGGGATTTATTTGAACTGTTGGCTTGGCGGATGGTATCAGTATGATACCATTGCTTCGAGGAGGCGATAATGGCAAACGTATTGGTTCGGGATCTCGACGAAGACGTGCTCAAACAACTCAAAGCGGCGGCCAGGTCCAACGGGCGGTCGCTGCAGGCCGAAATCCACCAGGTCCTGCGGCGCGCGAGCATACGCAACCTTGCAGAAACCCGACGGCTATCTGCGCGATGGCTCAAGCGCCTTCGCCCCAACGCCCAATCGGACAGTGCCACCCTCATTCGAGAGGATCGGGACGCGCGTTGAGCGTGTTCGTGATCGACCCGAGCGTCGTCATCAAATGGTTCGTTCCAGAGGTCCATACAGACGCTGCCCGTCGCTGGCTCGAGTCGTCGCACGAATATGTGTCGCCGGATCTCCTGTTCCCGGAGGCGGGCAATGTCATCTGGAAGAAAGTACGGAGAGGAGAGTTGACGGCTGGGGAAGGCCAGCGACTCGCTGGCGATTTGGCAGGTATCGCTGTCGAGGTGATCGCGATGCGCGGATTGTTGCCCGACGCACACTCGCTGGCGCTCAGTACAGGCCTGACGGTTTACGACGCGATGTACGTGACGCTGGCCGTACGACTCGACACGCAAGTGATTACCGCTGACAACCGCTTGATACGTACGCTCGTATCGCATCCCTTGATCGCCGCGTTCGTGCGTCCCGTCGAAGACTTTGCCAAGTGACCGGCGTTCCTTACTTCGACCGGCACGAGGCGCGTGAGCTCCTCCGTAGGTGCGACCGGCCAGTCCTGGGGGCGGAACGGGATACCGCCCCTCGAACAAGGCGTCCTTCGGATGCCGCTGCAGTTCGGGATTTACGCTCGCCTCGGCGAGCGACGAATGGGGCGCTTGATGTCCACCGTGGCGAGTCCGCTCGCCTTGGCAACCGCGAGCTGGCGATCGTCAGCAGACACAAACACCGTGCATAGGCTGACGTGCGCGGCTGCCACGTGAAGGAGATCCAGGCTGCGCGCAAGGAATTTCGACGTATAGAGCCGCGAGAGCTCGCCGGCCGCGGCGAACAGGCGGTCGAGATCCGGCGAAGCAGGCATCAGCCGCTGATTCTCTATGTCATCTCGCAGCTGCAACTGGACGGCGCGGCACTGATCTCTGGTCATCGCGGCCCGCCCAACCAACTGCTCGAATGCGTTCGGGATTTCCAATTGGTGCAGGGCGTTGAATGGGACCTGTCCGGCCGTGCGAACCACGGACCGGGCGGCTTTCGAGAAGCGCTCGGGCACATACACCGGCACCAATGCGCTGGAATCAACGTACGTCTTCACCGTTCGGCGCGGTCCGCGATGACGACGTCTGCGCCGCCGGGTGTGATCATGCGATCCCCAAACACGGCGCGCGTGCGAGCCTCGAGATCCGGCCATGCGGACGCCCGGCCAGTCGGTGTTACGGGTAGAAGACGAGCCACGGGTCGGCGGCGCCGAGTCACCTCGACCGTTTCGCCTCGCTCGACACGTGTCATGACCCTCTTCAGGTTCTGTTGCAGTTCCCGGACCGAGACCGTAGCCTTGGGCATGTACGACATTTTGTATGACAAATCCCCGCGCGTCAAACGGGTGGCCGGAGGCCTCGGGGCCGCGGCGAGCGTACCCGCGTGCTACCATACGCCGGCTCACCCCGATGGCAACGTGTCACGTACGTCGCTCCGTGCGGCGGCAAGTACTTGAAGGTGAATCTCACCAATGTGCGCGACGCGCATCCCGCGCCGGACTGGATGACGACCGCGCAGATGCGCGAGCTTGCCAACACGCTCAATGAGATCGGGCGCGGTACGATGGAGGCAGGGGTGAAGTTTGCGTTTCATCCGCACAACTGGACGCTGATCGAGAGCGCACGCGAAGTCAATCAAACGCGACTGGTTCCCGCGCATAGCCGGCGTCCACTTCAAGGACACGATTCCGAAGTACAGCGTCGCCAGGGGCGGCTGGAAAGGTCCTGCGCCGACGCGCGAAGAGCACACCAAGGACAACCTCTACAAAACCTTCGGCGCCGGCGGCGTCGATTTCGTGGCGTTCATGCAGGTCTTGCGCGAGAAGGGCTACGACAGCTGGGTGTCGCTCGATTTCGACCCGCTTCGGCCGGGTGAAGGCGAAATCGATGGGAACATGACGGCGCGCAAGAAGTATCTGGTCGAAACCCTGAAGGCGACGCTCAGATCCTGATCCTTCGCGGTTCGCGGCTCCTCTACGGGCCTTTGACGACCTCCACGGTGGAGTCATGCATCCAGCCCTTGTCCTCATTCTTGTACCAGCGCATGAGCATTCCGGTCTTCCTGAGTGCGGGCGTGAGTTGTACCTGAATCCACTCTCTATCCCGTGCGACAACCGTGAGCACGGTGCCCTTCGGGACGAGCACCAGTATCTCCGCACCCGACGACCCAGCCATGTGCACGTTGGCATAGCTCGTCGGGACTCGGACGCGCTGTGCCGCTGGGGCTTGGCCGAACACGAAGTCGGGGGCGTAGAGCCAGACCAGCGCGAGCATCATCAGACGTGCGGTAGTACGCATGGTTCGATAGTGTTTCATGATTGACGTCCGAACGCGACTGAAGGATGCTGGCTGCGTGCAGAATTCATTCACGGCTGTGATGACGCTCGGCGCGGCGGCCGCTTTGGCCGTCGTTGGGTGGTCTGGCACATCCGATACCGCGCAGGCGCAGGCTCCGGCCGGGCCCCGGCCCAGAGTTGAGCTGCCGGTTCAACCTGTGCCGATGGGTGACTATGAAGTCGTGCCGAACTGGCCAAAGCCTTTGCCCGACACTGACCTCTCGCACTCCGGGTGGACGTGGGGATCGGGGGCAGGCGTCTGGGCGGAGAGTCCGGACAAGGTCTGGGTATCTCAGCGCAGCGAAATCCAGCTGCCGCCCGGCGCGACGCCGTGGATTTGCCCGTGTCTGCTCGATCCCCGCCGGACGAACACGGGCCGTCGCCCTTATTCAGGGAAGGGCTACACCTATCAGATGCGACGGCACCATCTCGTGTTCGCCGTGGATCGGAACGGCAACGCGATCGAGGAGTGGCTGCAGCATGACGCGTACCTGCGCCCCGAAAGGGGCACTGGATTAGGAGAGCTGGGGCGCGGACCGCACAAGCTGCTGATCAATCCGTACGATCCGCAGAAGCACATCTGGATCATCGACGACGACATGCACGAGATCAACATCTTCACCAACGACGGCAAGCTGGTGAAGACGATGGGCGAGCGGGGCGTGCCCGGACGCGGGCCGAACAACTTCAACCGGCCGACCGACATCACCTGGCTTCCGGACGGCACGTTCTTCGTTGCCGACGGATATGCCGGCACGCGTGTGGCGAAGTTCGACCGCAACGGAAAGTTCATCAGGGACTGGGGACGGCCGCCGGTCGATCCGAACAATCCCGGGCCGAACGAGTTCTGGTCGGTTCACAGCATCGGGCTCAGTCGCGATCGACGGCTCTTCGTTGCGGACCGCGAGCACCACCGGATGCAGGTCTTCGACGAGAACGGCAAGTTCCTGGAGATGTGGCCAACGGGCCACAACTCAGCAGTCCTGTCACACATCGTCACCCAGGACGATTACGTGTGGGTGTCGGACTGGACGACGGACCGGCTGGTCAAGTACGACCTGAACGGGCGCTACATCCTCGACATCGGTGGCCACGGCCCGCAGCCCGGCCAGTTCGATGGGGTGCACCAGATCAGCGTCGACCAGGAGCGCAATCTGTACGTGACCGAGGTGGCCAACGATCGCTCGCAGATGTTCCGTCCGAAGAAGGACGCCGACCCTGCGAAGATTATCCAGCCAATGGTGGGGACCTGGAAATAGCGCGGTCCGACATACCTACTTGGCGGGCGGTGCCGGCGGTGCCGCGCCAGGCGTTGGCGGGGGCGGTGGCGGTGGCGTGACAGGAATCGCCGCGCCGCGATGACAGGTTGCGCACTCCACGCGCGCAATCTGATCGGCCGGTTTCTTGATGCTGGCGGCGAGCTTCGCGTTGATCTCGCCGGTCATCTGCATCATGACGCGCGCCACGAGCTTCGGCGTTTTGGTGTCGGACGCCATGTCGTTGCTCGGATCGCCGGGCTTCGTCCACACATGGCAGTGACCGCACTCGACACCCATCGCGGCGTTGAAGGCTCTCATCATCGCGATGACCTGTGGCTGCGGCGTGTCTTTCGGGAGGACTTGCAGGTTCTTCATGGGCGCCGGCGGAGCACCGCCCGCCCGCTGCCCGCCGCCGGCCGGAGCCTGGCCCGCCGCGAACGAACCAGTGAGGACGACCATACCAAGGGCACTGACGAGGTGTCTGCAGATCATGCTTGTCTCCTGTGGATCGGGAAGCAACGCCCGGCCAACACGCTTGCTGTGCATTATACCCAAGCCCTTCACCCTGTCTGCTTACAGGTCGAACAACCGGCTCATCTTGATGATGAACGAACGGCCCAGCACTGTAGCGGGCGTACGGACCGACGTGTCCTGCTGGTTGTTGTAGACCACGAAGAACCCGGTGCCGCTGCGGCTCAGGAGCGCCAGACGGATGTTCGACGAGAAGGTCGCCGCCTGGCTGTTGTACTGGAGCAATCCATCGACGCTGGCGAACCGCGTGAAGGAGTAGTTCACTCTCACGGGTAGCAGATCGTTGGTGAATCGTCCCTGGGGCAGCGACACCTTGTCGCGGCTCCAGCCGACCGAAGCGGTCAACCGTGTGCCTGCGCGCGCAGACAGCGTGGCGTTCCAGCCGAGGAGGTCGCCGTCATAGTATTTTCCGACGGACTGCCGCAGGCTCACGTAGAACGGCGCACTCTGGTTGGTGCTGTACTCCAGGAACCCCTGCGCCCACGAGTATTCGCCCGCAGGGATGATCACGGTCTTGCCATCGGCGTCGGAATAGGCGGTAAACGGTGTTCGCGGCCGATCCATGGCCGTGTTGACGGCGTAGCCGAACCGCCCGCCATTGCTTTGCATGATGTCGAAGGGATGCCAGTGTCCGTCGAACGTCTCCAGCCCGCCGTCCTGCCTGTTCCAGAACGCGTTGAAATTCGCGTGCGGGTAGAAACGGCGAATCCAGTCCCACCGTTCCGGATCGTAGCTCACCGCCGTTCGGCCTTCGACACGCCTGTAATTCCGGCGCGCCAGGAACCCCATCTCCGGATTGAACTGTTCGCCGACCTCCGAATAGCCCAGCGAGCTCTGAACGAGCTGATTGGCGTAGCTGTAGAAGGCGCGCCCGGCGTAATCCGAGCCGCCTTTTCGCTGCGGCGAATCGGTCCGCGCGACGAACGCGAACAGCTTGCTGTTGGGCGTCGCCTGCAAGGACATGTCGAGGCCGTAGCTGCGGTTGTAGTCGTCCGGCAGCGCGTATTGCCCGGAGGCCACGCGATTGGTGAACATCGCGCCGAAGCTGGAGCGTCCCACCTCGCGGACCACGCGCAGGACCGAGAAGTTGTTGGTCGGCGCCAGGACGGCGCTTGTCCTGTCGTCGACCTCGGACTCGGTCTGCATGTTCAGGATGCCGATGTTGTAGCCGTTCACCTTTCCGCTCAACCGCGCACCGCCGATAATCGGGATAGGCACGCCGTTGGCGCCGATACCGATGCGCCGCGAGAAGAACAAGTCGATGGCCTGAGAGTGGCCGAACTGGAACGTCTGTGCGTTTTCGAGAAAAAATGGACGCTTCTCGGGAAAGAACAGCGCGAAGCGCGTCAGGTTGATCTGCTCCTGGTCGGCTTCCACCTGTGCGAAGTCGGTATTCACCGACACGTCGAGCGTCAACGTCGAGGTGACGCCCCACTTCAGGTCCATCCCGACCTCGGCATTCTTCGTCACCTGCTTGGTCCTGACCGTCTTGTTGTCGACGACGCTGCTCACCCCGAAGGGGATCAGCTGCAGCTGCCGCCGCGTCGGCAGCTCGAGCCCGGTCAGCTTGCCCGCGACCGAGACCCGATGGATCGTGTAGCCCCTCGGCACCGGCGAGAGGAACACCTGTTCGTTCCTGCGGCGGATGATGCGCATCGCGTTGACGCCCCACGTTTGGTTGGCGCCCGCCTTGTACCGCAGCGTCTTCAGCGGAATCGCGAACTCGGCTTCCCATCCACGATCCGTGATGCCGGCGTGCACCGTCCAGTCGGCATCCCAGTTCGCGTTGAACCCGCTCACCTGGCCGCGCTGCGATCCGCCCGAGCCGGAGCGGCCCAGCGAGCCGCTGGTCTGCCCTTCGTTCATCACCTGCCCGTCGTACTCGATGGCAAACGGGTTGGTGCCGAACACGAAGGCGTTCTGGCCGTCATTGAATGTGTCGAGCAGGATCTGAATGGAATCGGTGTCGTTCAGGTCGCCATCCCGGCGGCTCTGGGTGACGATGATGCCATCCGGTTCGCGATCGAACGCGATGACGCCGATGTAGAGGTTCTTCTGGTCGGCCAGGAACCGCAGTTCGGTGCGCTCGGTCGCCGGTTCACCCTCGTCGGGCTCCTGCTGGGTGAAGTTGCTGTAAGGAAGCGTGCTGTTCCAGATCTCATCGTTGACTTTGCCGTCGATGGCGGGCGCCGTGCCCTCCTTCAACGTGCCGACCGTCATGACCGGCCGCTCGCGCTCCTGTGCCCGCAGGACCGCCGGCGAGCTCAACACGCCGAGACACACAAATACCGCCGCACAACTTGATCGCCGCATGGGATGGTCCTAGAGGGTGAATTTCCTGATGAACTGTCCGTTATTCTCCCACTGCGATCGCTTGGTGGGATGGTCCTGCTCCGGTTGCACGTCGCCGCGCGCGTCGATCGCCCGCGAGACGATGGTGTGCTCGCCGGCCTGCGCGCCCGCCCACTCGTAGGTGAACAGCTTCCACGAATACGGCGTGTTCTCCTTCCACATCGTCGCGGCCTTCCACGGGCCGCCGTCGACGCTGACCTCGACCGCCTTGAGCGGCGTGCCGTCGGTCAGCGCAAAGCCGACCGCTTTCAGCGAGTTGCCGCTGCGCGTCAGTCGCGCGACCGCCGACTTCAGGCGAATCCGGCTCACCCACGTTTCCATCCACAGGGTTTCGCCGCCGACGGTTTCGCTCTTCAGCGTGACGTAATCCCGACCCATGAAGCGGCCCACGTAGCGCGTGTCCTGAGCGTGAATGTGATCGAGCCACTTCACGTTGGCGACGCCGTACCAGCCCGGAACGATCAGCCGGACGGGCGAGCCGTGCTTCAGTGGCAGCGGCTGGCCGTTCATTTCGTAGACGACCATGACTTCCGGCCGCATCGCATCGCCGGCCTCCATGCCGCGCGCGAAATGCTGCTCGACTTTGATGTTACCGCGCCCATGCGTGACGTCTTCCGGACCCTTGTCGGCCGAGAAGAACACGATCTCGCGCGCGTTCGGTCTGAGGCCTGCTTCCTTGAGAATCGGGGCGAGCGCGGTGCCGGTCCAGCGCGCGTTGCCGACGAGCGGATTGCCGCGGGCGTTGTTGTTGCCGGAGCACTCGAAGCCGACCGCGTGCTCGACGCGCGGGCGCTTCTTCAGGTCGGCCAGCGTGAGCTCGAGCGGCCGCTCGACCAGTCCGGTGACGCGCAGTTTGTAGGTCGCGGGATCGACCGTCGGCATGCCGTAGTGCGAGACGGCGAAGAATTCGTCGTTCGACACGACGAAGTTCGTCAGGTTGTTCGGGTTGAACCGGACGGGCGGCGGCGGGGCCCCCGGGGCCAGCGGCGCCGGCGGCGGCACATCGGTGAACGGCACGACGGCCTCGCCCTGCGCCAGCACCAGCACCGGGATGCCGCCGAACTCGAGCGCCACGCTCGCCGCGAACAGTCCCTGCAGCACATCACGGCGCGTCACATCTGTCGACATAAAGGCTCCTTCATAGTGCGTTGGAGTTTAACTTAGCCCGGCCACCGGTGGCTCGGGTCTTTGTCTCGGGATGTCGCAGCCTTGACCGCGGCTCAATTGGAGCATTATGATCTATTTGACCTTTCTTGGAGGCATATGGCCAAACGATTGACCGTCGCCGAAGCGAAAGCCCGTTTCGCCGATTGTCTTCGCAGCGTCGAATACGGGTCGCCGATTGTCATTACCAGACACGGACGGCAGGTCGCCGCGATGGTCTCGCTGTCCGACTTCGAGCAGGTCGAACGCCTCCGAGCGGCCGGTCCCGAGGCCGGGCTGACGGCCGTGGCCGGCGGATGGAAGGGATCTGAAGAGCTCGTCGATGCCATCACCCCGCCGCGCCGCAGTGCCGCGCGCCGTCCTCCGAAGCTGTAACGACGCGTGGCGTTTCTCTTCGATACCGACGCCATCTCGGAGGTGCTGCGGCGGCGGCCGCTGGCCGGGTACCTCCGCTGGCTGGAGACCATTCCACGCGCGGATCAATTCACCAGCGCTGTGGTCGTGGGCGAGTTATTCAAGGGCGCCCACCGTTCGGCGGAGACGTCGCGGCACATCGAAAACATTGAACGCCGTCTGCTCCCGGCACTCACCGTCCTGCCGTACGACGCAATGGTCGCCCGTGTCTACGGCGAGCTCGACGGGGTGCTGTCCCGCCAGGGGCAGCCGCCCGCGGACGCCGATCTTCAGATTGCCGCCACAGCGGTTGCGCATGGCCTCGAGCTGGTTACTGGAAATATCCGGCATTTTCAGCGTGTTCCCCGTTTGCACCTCTCGCGCGTGCTGGCCGACGCCCGAGCCCGGCCACGGTCCGGCTGAAGCCCGACATTACTTCTGGAGGTCGCGGAGAATTTCTCTGCTCGCGTTCAGGCCGGAGAGCCCCGATACTCCGTAGCCCGGATGCGTCCCCGCCCCGCAGAGATACAGCCCGCCGATCGGGGTGCGATACCGCGCCCACCCCAGCAGCGGACGCATCGTGAAGAGCTGGTCCAGCGCGAGCTCGCCGTGGAAGATGTGACCGCCGGTCAGGCCGTACTGCGAGTCGAGATCGGCCGGTGTGATGACCTGCCGATGAAGAATCGCGGTTTTGATATTCGGTGCGTACTCGGCAAGGGCATCGATCGCGGCGTCCGCAAACGCCGGGCCCGCCGTGGCCCAGTCCGTCCCGTGCAGCCGAAACGGAGCGAACGTCGCGTTAATCGACATGACGTGAGCGCCCGGAGGTGCGAGGGTGGCATCGGTGAGCGAGGGGATCGTCACGTCCAGGCACGGACGTGCCGAGTACGCGCCGTACTTCGACGCGTCAAACGCGCGCTCCAGGTACTCGAGGTCCGGACCGATGTGAATGCGCCCGGACAGCGCGCGCGCGTCCGCGGATCTGAAGCGCGGCAGATCGCTCAACGCCAGATTGATTTTCGCGACGTTCCCCACACACCGATAACTCCGAATCCGCTCCAGGAATGCCGGCGCGAGCTCGACCGGATCGAGCAACCCCAGAAACGTGCGGCGCGGATCGGCGTTCGAGACCACCGCGCGCCCGCGCAGGTGCTCGCCCGATGTCAGGGTCACGCCGGCGATGCGGCCGTTCTGGACGTCGATGCGCGCGACTTCGGCGCCAGTCCGGATTTCCGCGCCGGCTGCGCGCGCGGCCGACGCCAGGGCCGACGTCAGGGCGCCCAGGCCCCCCCGAACGAGCTTCGGTGGGCCGTCGCCTGTCGCGGTGTGCAGGAGCAGGAGCGCGGTGCTGCCGGCCGATCGCGGGCCGAGGGCTGCGCCAAAAATTCCAGGGGCGGCCACGGCGGCGCGCAGGGGCTCGGACTCGAACCACTCGGACACGAAGTCGGCGACCGACATCGGCGCCCAGCGCAGAAGGCGATACGCGTCCTTTTTCCCCAGGCCGCGGAATCGCCGTCCGAGTGTCAGGAGTGGCCACAGATCCGCGCGCGACGTTTGCTCGATCTCCGGCGGCGGGTGTTCCAGCAAATGGGACATGAACGCCGTGATGCGCCCGACGGTCGCCTGGAACTCGGCGTAATTCTGCGAATCCCGATCGGAGAATTGCGCGATGCTCGCCGCCGAAGCCGCAGCGTCGCGGCCGAGGACAAGGCTGCGCCCGTCCGGCAGCGGCGCGAAGAGATACGGATCGGGTTCGATGAGTTGCAGGCCGTGATCGGCCAGCCGGAGCTCGTTCAACACGGCCGAAGCGGGCTGGGCGGCATGGGCCAGCGTGGAAATGCGGAATCCCGGATGCAGTTCTTCCGTGATGGCGGCGCCGCCCACGACGGCGCGCCGCTCGAGCACGAGCGTGGTGAGGCCGGCGCGCGCCACCCGGCTCGCGGCAACCAGACCGTTGTGACCGGCACCGATGAAGATGACGTCGTAGCTGCTCATTTATGGCGCCGAAGTATTTCGAGAGCCGCGTTGCGCCCCGGCGCGCCCATGATGCCGCCGCCGGGATGCGCCGCCGACCCGCACATATACAGGTTGTCGATCGGCGTGCGGTACTGCGCCCATCCCGGGACCGGCCGCATAAACAGCAGCTGCTCGAGCGCGAGCTCTCCTTGAAAAATGTTGCCTTCGCTCAGCCCCCACTCACGCTCGAGATCGAGCGGCGTCACGACCTGCCGGTGGAGAATCAGGGACTTGAGGTTTGGCGCGTACTCGGCGATGGTATCGACCACCGTGTCCCCGAATCGGTCGCGCTCGCCATCCCAGGTGCCGGAGCTCAGATGGTAAGGCGCGTACTGCACGAAGCACGACATCACGTGCTTCCCGGGTGGCGCGACCGACGGATCGGTCAGGCTGGGAATCACGATATCGATGTAGGGCCGGCTCGAATAGCGGCCGTACTTCGCTTCGTCGTACGCGCGCTCCATGTACTCGATGCTCGGAGAGATGGAAATCGCGCCCCGCAGGTGGCGGCCCGCGCCGGGAAGGCTCGTGAAATCCGGCAGACCGTCGAGGGCGAGGTTGACCTTTCCGGAAGAGCCGCGAAACTTGTAGCGGCGCACCTCGTCCACGAAATCGGTCGGCAGGTCCCGCGCATCGATGAATCTGGTGAAGGTCAACCGGGGATCCACCGACGACGACACGATGCGGCCTTCGATTTCGTCGCCGCTATCGAGCGCGACCCCGATGGCGCGCCCGTGGCGGATGCGAATTCTGCCGACCGATGCCTTCGTACGAATTTCTACGCCCGCCTCCAGCGCTGCCGCGGCGATCGCGTTGGAGAGGGCGCCGGTACCCCCTTTGACGAAGCCCCACGATCGAAACGCGCCGTCGATCTCCCCCATGTAATGGTGCAGCAGCACGTACGCCGTGCCCGGAGAGCGCACACCCTGGAACGTCCCGATGATGCCCGAGGCCGACATCGTCGCCTTCAACACGTCGGTCTCGAACCACTGATCGAGAAAATCGGCGGCGCTCATGGTCATGAGCTGAACGAGCCGGTAGCGCGCCTCGGACGACAGGTTCTGGAAGCGTCGGCCGAGGCGATACAGCTCACGCAGGTCGACCGGCGAGAAGGAGAACGGATCCGGGGCGCGCACGTCGAGCGTCGGCTTGGCGAACCGCGCCATGTCGATCATCGCCTTCCCGTACTCGTCGTAGGCTTCCGCGTCGATGCGGGAGTGCCGCAGAATCTCCCGCCGCGTGCGCCCGTGATCGTTGGTGCGCCACAGGTGATTGCCGTCGGGCATCGGCGAGAAGGTGCCGTCGAGCGGCAGCACCTCGAATCCATGGCGGGGGAGATCCAGGTCGCGGATGATCTGCGGCCGCAGCAGCGACACGACGTACGAGCAGACCGACATGCGAAAGCCGGGGAAGACTTCTTCCGTCACCGCGGCGCCTCCGAGCACATGCCGGCGCTCCAGCACGAGCACGCGGCGCCCCGCGCGTGCCAGGTAGGCGGCATGCACGAGGCCGTTGTGTCCGCCTCCTATGACAATCGCGTCGTACTTCATCCGAGCGGCCATTCTATAATCACCGACATGATGAATAGCGCGCGCGTCTTCGGGCTGTGCGTCAGCCTGACGCTGGTCCTTGGGTCTGGAGCGACGGCCGGGGCGCAGGCCAAGCCCACGCTCTTCGAGCGGTACACCGCGCCCATCACGCTCTACAAGACCGGGTTGGGCACCTTCACGCGGCCCATCTCGTCTGCCGACAAAGAGGCGCAGGCCTTTTTCGATCAGGGCTTCCAGATGATGTACGCCTTCGCGAAGCCCGAAGCCGTCAGGTCGTTTCGGGAGTCATGGAAGCGCGACCCGGACTGCGCGATTTGCTACTGGGGAGAAGCATGGGCGTGGGGATCGTACCTGAACGGGCCGATGAGCGCCGACGAGGCGCCGCACGCGTTTGCCGCGATCAGAAAAGCGATCAGCTTGAAGGACCGGCATGCGACCCCGAAGGAGCGCGACCTCATCGAGGCCATGGCGCACCGCTACGTTGAGAAATTCGATGCCGCGAAGCGGGTGGAGCAGGACAAGACGTACTCGCAGGCTATGCAGCGGCTGGTGGATAAATATCCGGACGACCTCGAGATCGCGACGCTCTACGGCGATGCGCTCTTCCTTCTCGAGCCGAGGCGCGGGACGCGCGACATCAACAGTCCAACGGTGCAGCACCTGCACCACGTGCTCGAAAGCATTCTCTCCAGAGACGTGCATCACCCCGGCGCCTGCCATTTGTACGTGCATGCCACCGAATCCACCGTCGTGCCTGGTCGCGCGACCGCCTGCGCCGAGTTCCTGGGCAAGTCGATTCCGGGCGCCAGCCATATCAATCACATGCCGTCGCACACGTGGAACGAAATCGGCCGATGGGGCGATTCGGTGCGGGCCAACCTCGAGGCGTGGCACTCGGATTTGAAGGCGGCGATCGGCGAGGGCTTCGCCATTTACCCCGAACACAACCTGCACATGCTGCTCTATGCCGCGTCGATGGACGGGCAAGGCGCGATCGCCACACAGGCCGCGAAGGATTACGCCAAGCTGAACGGCGACACGTTCCATCAGGTGCTGACGCTGATACGGTTCGGCCGTTTCGACGAGGTGCTCCTGGTGACGAAGCGCCCGGAAGACGATGTGCGCGGCGGGTTGTGGGACTTC
>JANNJO010000500.1:0-10398 GCA_031395755.1 Acidobacteriota bacterium | reverse complement strand
CGCAGGCGGTTGCGAGTGCCAATCTTCGGACAGAGCCACTTCGTCGGCACCGGCCACCTCGTGTACGGTTATCTCGGTGCTCTCATGACGGTGAAGTTCGATGCCGACGCGTCGGACATCCGCGGTGTGCCGACGGCTGTGGCAAAGGGGCTCCAGACATCCGGTGGTTACGGACAACTCGGCCGCGCGGGGTTCGCCGCGTCACGAGCGGGCACGCTCGTCTGGGTGCGCGCCCGCCCCGAAGACGCGAGCAGCGAACTCGTCCGAGTCGCGCGTGATGGACGCTATCAAACCCTTGCGGCTCCCTCAGCGGTATATCAGACCCCACGCCTGTCACCAGACGGTCGCCGCCTTGCTGTCGTCGTGCGGCCGGGCGTCATGACCCGCGAGATCCATGTGCTGGATACCGCGCGTCCGGAACGCGCCCTGTTCACGATTCGCGGCGGCGACAACCAGTCGCCTGCGTGGATGGACAACCGGCGTCTGACATTCGGCTCCAATCGAGACGGCCTTCAGAAAATTTACGTGGTGTCGCCTGGCGGACGCCCGGCTCCGTTGTTCACTACCGATGTCGCGGCGGCACGCAACCCCGCCTATTGGGTTCGTTCGCCCCAGCTTCTCGCGCTGTATGAGATCGATCCCATCCGTAAACGTGATGTGCTGGTGTATCGCGTCAGGGAATCGATTACGCCGGTCGCGGCGACCAGCGCCAACGAACGCTCGCCGGCGCTGTCGCCCGACGGCAAATGGATCGCCTATGTGTCCGATGCATCGGGACGCGATGAGGTCTTCGTCAAGCCGCTGGATGGGTCGATGGATGCGCTCCAGATGACGAGCAGTGGGGCAGCGGAGCCGGTGTGGGCCAGGGAAGGCTTGTTTTATCGCGAGGCTGATCGAATGATGCTCGCCGTGCTTGATTCCGGAGCGCCAGGCACGCTGCGTGAGGTGTTCGAGGGGCATTTCGAGCGCGATCCCGGCTCGAACCTCGCGGCGTACGACGTGGACAGGCAGGGCAATTTCATCATGCTCAGGAGCGCTCTGATGCCGCGGGAATGGCGCGTGGTTCGGAACTGGGGAACAGAGCTGGTGGCACGATAGGTTCTAAGTTCTATCTCGCGATCATGCCCCGCGCCTTGAGCTTGGGGTCCCGCGCGCTGATCACTGTCGTCTTCGGCGGGATCAGGCGCCGCGGGCTCGCGAACGTCACGCGATACTGGTTCGAGAGTTCGCCGGCCATCTGCCGCAGCTTGAGCGAGATTGCGCTCATCGAAAGCATTTCGTCATAGCGCCCCCCGGTTTCTTTCGTCAGGCGGCCGAGCACGATGTCCCGGCCAGGTCCGCTCATGTCGCGCTGGCCGTCGGTCGCAGTGACAGTCCTGTCGGCGAGCTCCACGCCGATGTCGAGACCTCCGAGAAGCATCACGTGCAGAGCCGGCGTGCCGCTCTCGCGGAAGATGCGCAGCACGTCGGTGTACTCGCGATAGCTGTACTCCGGCCCTCGGCCGGTCATAACCGCGATGATCGATCGCATGGGCGGCCGTTTCGCGATCCCCTGAGAGACTTCGGCGATGCCGTCGAGCAGATAGTTGCCGGCGTTGTGCGCGATGACGCGATCGATGCCCTTCTGCAGCGCCTCCTTATCCGCGGTGTATGGCACGACGATCGTCGGCCGCTCTGCGAGCGTGATCAACGACACATGAACGCCAGGCCGGAGCGCTGCGAGAAATGCCGTCATGCCGCGGCGGAGGTCGGCCACCCTGTCGCGCATTTCAACGCTGTTGTCGACGAGCAGGGCGACCTGCAGGGGATCCTCGTCCTTCGTCACGCGGAGCACCTCCCGGGCCTGTCCGTCCTCGCGCACGATGAAGTCCTTTTCCGTGAGGCCGGCTACCGGGTTGCCTCGCCGATCGACGACACCCGCGTAGATGACGCGCTCGTTCGCCTGTGCGAAGGATGGCCTGACGGGTAGAAACAGGACCAGCGCGACGACCTGGGCGGACGCGGTGGCGCTGGCCGATGAAATGATGGCGAGCGCGAGGAGGCGACGGACCAGAAAGCGAAAGGGGCAAGAGGTATGGGGCAAAGGGTGAGTATCACACGTACTTGCTCTGACAGTCCTACCGCTTCCAGGTATACAGCATGCCGATATACACGCGGTGCGCGCCGCGGCTCTTCGATCGCGCGAAGAACGCCGGGGCGTCGCTGTTCGAGTTGATGAACAGATACCGGTAGTCGACCCGGAAGCCCCAGTTCGGCGCGTCGGCGCCGCGGAAGATCTTGATGCCGCCGCCGATGTTCTCGGCGATAAACGTCTGCGTGCCGACTTTGTCGACGTCGTAGTCGAACACCTTCGTCGGCACGCGCGGCGACAGCATGACTGTACCGATGCCGCCGGTGAGGTAGAACGGCATGTGCTTACCGGTGGTGCCGCCGGGGAAGAACACGATGTTGCCCGACGTGGTCCAGACCGTCGGCATCTGGTTGTGGACGAGCGTCGCACTCCTGAATTGCACATCCTGCGCCCAACCGACGCTTCCCGTGAACTCACCTTCGAGGGCCACCGCATTGGTGAAATAGTAGGTCAGCCCGCCGCCGGCGGTGTAGACGTTGAAGTCCACTTCCCTGTTGTCGTCTCCGCCGATGAAGAATGTGCCGCCCCCGGGGAAACCTCCAATTTCAAGCTTTCCCGCGCCGATGGTCGCATCCTGCGCAGAAGCGACCGAGCATCCTGCGAACAGGACCACAGCGGCAAGGAACGCCTTAAAGCCACGAATCATTACCATCCTCCTTCGGAGAAGCCTCACGGACGCCCCACTTGTTCGTTCGGACGCGGGAGTTTACCACGCGACTATCGCCCTAGTAAATCCGTGGGCTCGATTGGATTAGCGGTAAAGCACAGAATAAAAATGACGAGAGCGATCCACGCCAGCCAGATTCTGGTGCGATCCAGGGGGATGTCTTCGTCGACGGTGCGGGGGTGGCGTGGTCCCATGACGAGCGTCATCGCAATCAGCAGGAACGTCCAGACCAGCCAGCTGGTTGAGAAAAAGGTCAGGCCGATCGCGACGCCAATCGAGCTGAGCGTCACGGCCGTTGATCGGCGGCCGAGCACGGCGTAAGAAATGTGCCCGCCGTCGAGCTGACCGATCGGGAACAGATTCAGCGCCGTCGCGAGCAGACCGAACCACGCGGCGAACGCCATCGGATGCAAGTTGAGCGAGTACCCGTCGGGAACGGCGCCCCACGTGAGCCACGCGGCAGCTTGAAACAGCAGCGGCTCACCCAACGCATATCCCGCCAGCCCGTCAGGCACTTTTACCACCGGTGACATCGCGACGCCGACGAACAGGGCGGGCACGGCAAACAGAAATCCCGCCAGCGGTCCTGCGATGCCGATGTCGAACAGCATGCGCTTGGTGGGAATCGGCTCTCGGATTTTGATGAACGCGCCGAGGGTGCCTGTGAGCACGACGGGCATCGGGATAAAGAAGGGGAGCGACGCGTCGACCTGATAGTATCGGCACGCGGCGTAATGGCCGAGCTCATGGGCGCCAAGAATCACCAGGATGGTGCCGCTGTACCAGAAACCATTCAGCAGCAGTGCCGGGACCCCAAGGGTGACCGGCTGGCGCATGAAGTCGGAGAGGAACGCGTTGTAGTGATCGGCCCCGATGAGCGTGGTGCTGGCGATCGTCAGCACCAGAAGTGTCAGGTGCAGCCAGCCCCGGTCCTGAAATTTCTTGCGGGACGTCAATACGGGCTGGAGCGGCGGCTCCGGAAGCGGATCGTGCACGCGCGGCGTCCCGGCTAGCTGATATTCTGGAGGTCTTTACCCGGCTTGAAGCGGATGGTCCGGCCGGGCGGAATGCGGACCTCCTTGCCGGTCCGGGGGTTACGCCCGATGCCGCGCTTGCGCGGCTTGACCTGGAAGACGCCAAAGCCCCGGAGCTCGATTCGCTCGCCCCGCTGCATGGACAACCGCATCGCGTCGAATACCGCGTCGACGGCCACCTCGGCCTTCACCTTGGTGATGTCGGCGATCTTCGAAACCTCGTTCACGATGTCGACCTTGATCATGCTTAGGCTCTCCTGCGGGGTTGTAAATATATTAAGAAACAACCACTTACGCTGTCAAGCTATCGGCTAAGTGGGCTTGGGACTTCATACATAGTGTCTAAACAGCTTCCCGCCGTGGTTCTCGTCGGCCGCCCGAATGTCGGGAAATCGACACTTTTCAACCGGGTTGCCGGCAAGCGGCGCGCGATCGTCAACGCGAGGGCCGGGACCACGCGCGATGTCATCGAGCAGCCCGCCAATTGGCGCAACGTTCCGTTCATGCTGACTGACACGGCGGGCATGTTCGGCCAGAGCGAGGACCCGCTTCAGAAACTGGTGCTCGAGCATGGCTGGCGCGCGCTCGAGCACGCCTCGGTCTTTGTGTTCGTGGTCGACGGGCGTGAGGGCCTCGTGCCGGCCGACCTCGAAATCGCCGACGCCGTGCGGACCAAGGGGCGTCCGGTGATCGTCGCGATTAACAAGACCGACGACAAGCGCGCGAAGGCGGGCGCGCTCGATTTCTACGAGCTGGGGTTCGAGCCCGTCATGGAAATTTCGGCGGAGCATGGCCAGGGCATCGGCGATCTCCTCGACGAAGTGATCGAGCGGCTGCCTGGCGGGACCACCGAAGAAGAAAAGGCCGAGGCGCCGGAGCCGCGCATCGCGATCGTCGGCCGTCCGAACGTGGGGAAGTCCTCGCTGGTGAATCGCATCCTGCGCGAAGAGCGCATGCTCGTGAGCGACGTGGCCGGGACCACCCGCGACGCTGTCGATACGAAATTCCGCTGGCACCAGCGCCAGTTCCGCATCGTCGACACGGCCGGGATCAGGAAGCCGGGGCGCGTCGCCAGCGCAGGGCCGGTGGAGGCGGTGAGCGTGCTGACCGCGCGGCGCGCGATTGCGGATGCGGATGTGGTCGTGCTCATCATCGACGCGATGCTGGGCGCCGCCGATCAGGACGGCGCGATTGCGGGTGAGGCGGAGCGCGCGGGTCGCAGCGTCATCATCGCGGTGAACAAGTGGGACCTCGTGAAAGGGGAAGGCCAGGACTTCTCGAAGATGTTCGATGACAAGCTGCGTTTCAACCTGAAGTTCCTGGATTTCGCGCCTATCGTGCACATCTCAGCGCTGACGGGCGAACGCACACCAAAGCTGCTCGAAGTCGTCGATAAAGTCATGGGGGAGCGGATGCGCCGCGTGCCCACCCCGGAGCTAAACCGTTTTCTCGCAGAGGTGACCACGGCGCACCCTGTGCCGAGCCCCGGCAAGCACGCGGTCCGGATTCTCTATGCGGCACAGGTCGGGGTCGCACCCCCGACCTTCGCGCTCTTCACGAACGTGGCGACTGAGCTGCACTTCTCGTACGAGCGGTTTCTGAAAAACCGCATCCGGGAGAAGTTCGGGTTCCTGGGCACCCCGATCCGGCTCCAGATCCGCCGCCGTAAGCGCACGTAGCACGTGGTGTCCGGCTTCAGCCGGACCGTGGGAACCTGTTATACTCCCGCAACTTGCAGCAAACAGGACTCTTTGTGCCCGACGTCGAGATCCCCAAGCGCGCCTTGTTCAAGGCCTCCGAGGTCTGCGAGATCGCGAGCGTGCAGCCCTACGTGCTGCGATCGTGGGAGTCGGAGTTCCCCGATCTCGGCGTGGCGAAGTCGGTTGGTGGGCCGCGCATCTATCGACGCGCCGACGTTGAGAAGGTGCTGCGCATCAAACACCTCGTCTTCAGCGATGGGTTGACGCTCGCGGGCGTGCGCCGCCGCATCGACGAGGACGCGCCGCCGGTATTTGAAGAAGCGGAGGCGGCTCCGATCAGAGAGCTCCTCGGCCGCAACGCGCAGGAACGGCTGAGTGCGGTGAAGAAGGGCCTCATGGGCATCCTCGCCATGCTCAAGGGCCGCCCGGGGGAAGCCCGGCCGCTGGCCGCACCAGCTCCTCCACCCGCACCTGCGAAGAAAAAGAATAAGCCCGCGAAGAAACGTCGCTAATCAACCTTTAGTCCTTGAAAAAGAGGACATCCTTTCCCCAGTTCACTTGTTTCAACAGCATCGAGGTTGGTCCTCCCTTTGCACTTGACTCATACACAGGAGGACGCGATGAGACTGATACGATTAATTCTGGTGATGGGAGTCACCCTTGTCCTCATGTTTCTTGCTGCACGCAACGCACACGCGACGCAGGATGAAATGGTCGGGCTCACCGGATGCGTGGAAGTCGCGCCAGTCCGACCGTCGTGCCAGCCTGCCATTCAGATGGTGCTGCGTTAGCAGTATCCTGTGGCCAGATGCAACTGGTCACGATACGCCGCGTTATCCTCGGCGTTCTGCTGCTGGGAATGACGGGCCTGCTGGCCGAGCTTATCCTGCTCGGCCATTACGAAGACCTCAAACAGTGGATCCCGCTCGGCGTACTGGCGGCGGGTCTTGCCGCGCTGGCCCTCGAATTCAGCTACCGGCGTGTGTGGACATTGGCGGCCGTCCGGTTCATCATGGCCGTGTTCATCTTCGCCGGTCTGCTGGGCATGTACTTTCATTTTCGCGGCAGCCGGGAGTTCCAGCTCGAGATGGATCCGTCGATGGGCGGCACCCGTCTGCTCTTGCACGTGCTGCGCGCGAAATCACCGCCGACGCTCTCGCCGGGCACGCTCGTTCAGATGGGAATTCTCGGTCTCGGTTACGCGTATTTGCGGAGGACGAAATGAAGACGATCATCGCCGCTATGCTGTTTCTCGCCGCCGCCTCGCCGGCGCTTGCGCAGGTCGGGAAATCCCTGGGTGTGGTCGACGCCAACACCGCCAGTGAGCAGGCGCTTTCACCGATGCCGCACATGACCGCGGTTGCAGTGAAGGCCCTCATCGCTGCGCGGCCTTTCAACAGCGTCGTCGATCTGAATAAATTCCTCCTCGGTCAGAAGCTGACGCAGGAGCAGGCCAATCAGTTTTACGGAAAGGCGTTCGTTCATGTGAATCTGAATACCGCGACGCCGGATGAAATTCTGTTGATTCCCGGCGCCGGCAAGCGGATGGCGCACGAATTCGAGGAGTATCGGCCGTGGCGGAGCTGGGGGCAGTTCGAAAAGGAGATCGGCAAATACGTGAACGCCCAGGAAGTCGCGCGCCTGGCTCAGTACGCCTTCATTCCGATCAACCTGAACACGGCGTCCGAGGCAGACATTCTGAGCATACCCGGCGCCGGCAAGCGCATGGCGCACGAGTTCCAGGAGTACCGCCCGTGGAAAACGATGGAGCAGTTCTACAAGGAGATCGGCAAGTACGTGGATCAGAAGGAAACCAGGCGGCTGGCTCGCTACGTGGTTATTCAGTAGACTTCACTGGTTCGGGATGTGGCGCAGCCTGGTAGCGCACCTGACTGGGGGTCAGGGGGCCGCAGGTTCGAATCCTGTCATCCCGACCAATATTTATTAGGTACAAACGGCCTGAGGCGACTCAGGCCGTTTGCGTTTTAGGCGGGGATGTCTCCGGCCACTCAAAGCAGCCACCGCGTGAGCGTTCTCCTCTCCAGAACTCGCAGTCCAGGCAGCGTCCTCAGGGTCACACCGATCCTGACCGATTGCTCGTCGCAGCCGTGGCACAATTGCTTGAGGCGCATATGAACTACCACGAGCGGATCATTCGGGACCCGGGGATCGTCGGCGGCGAGCCGGTGCTGAAGGGCACGCGGGTGACGCTCAGGACGGTCCTGGGGAGCCTTGCCGAAGGCGCGACGATCAAGGAAGTTCTCGAGGACTTCCCCACTCTGTCCGAGAAGGATGTACTCGCTGCGATTGCCTTCGCCGCGGCTTCCGCGCAGGAGGATCTGCCGCTCGCCGAAATCCCGGTCAAGCGGTGAAGGTCAAGCTCGACGAGAACCTGCCCGCGCGTCTTATTGAGGCGCTGCAGGGCCTCGGGCATGATGCTGATTCAGTGCCGTCAGAGCGGCTTGCGGGACATGATGACGCTGACGTATGGGCGGCCGCTCAGGACGCCGGTCGTTTCTTCATTACGCAAGATTTGGATTTTTCCGACGAACGTCGGTACATGCCAGGCACACATCACGGATTGCTGCTCGTGCGCCTCGCACGACCCGGCCGCGCTGCCCTGTTCGACCGGATCCTCGATCTCTTTTCCAGCGAACGCGTGGAAGAGTGGGCCCGGTGTCTCGTCGTCGCGACCGACCAGAAGGTACGCGTCAAGAGACCGAGTTGATGTGAGGAGACGGAGATGATCAAGGAGCGTGTCCGGCTCGCCGATCGCGCGATAGAGCGCCTTGTGGTGGACGTGATAGATGCGCGCAGCACCGCGCCAGCAGGGGTGCGCGGTGGCGAAGCGCCCACGCGTAAGGCGTTCGAAGAATTCGCGGGTGTTCTGTCCGAACGCGATGCGGGCAAACGCCGTGTACTGCCGCGGCACGCACACTCCAGCGTGCAGCATGACAGTGCTCAGGAACGCGGCTTGGCGAGGCGTGAACCCGTGGGCGGCAACCGCGGTGGTCCGATCGGCGACGGTCACCGCAGCACCCGTTCCGCGGCATGCGGGTCGAACGGGCTGCCGCCGTGACGGCCGCGAGCGCCGCGCAGATGACTGGCTCCGCTGCGTTGAATCTGGAAGCCGGACGCTTGCTTCGCCGCCATCTGACGGCTGTTGTAGTGTCCGGTGGCCAGTTCGAGGTCCTCGCGGTCGAGGCGGCCGTCCGGGTGCTCGTACTCGATGCGTACGTCAGGAAACTGCACACGGTCCTGCACGACGGGCAGGCCGTGCGCATCGGTCCACGCGCGGATCTCCTCGGGCGAGCGGTCCGGTCGTCCTCTGGATCAATCGAGGCTGCCGTGCGCGAGCGGGATGGCGCCGACGATCAGCATCAGCGCGATCGCCGCCAGCACCTCGAGGAGTGAGTAGCCCTTACTTTTCACCTTTGGGCGTCGCTATCGCGATTCGGTCCTTGATCCGCAGAAAGCTTTTCTCGCCGATGCCGCGGATGTTCATGACCTCCTCAAACTTTTATTTGTGGAAAGTCAGCTGAATGTTTATGCGGGTGAACTCGCGGTGCGCCCACCAGGTGCGCCCCCCACTGAGCCGGATTCAGGGGGGATCAGGGGTGGTACCCAGCTGTGGGTAAACACTTAGCGACCACAGGAGTAATCGTTGGCTGTGCTGCCTCCCATTGGCTGGTTCGATTCCTGTTCGGCTCACCAGCTTCTCCCCTCGTGCCTTCAGCAACTTGCAGCCGGCGACGTACCGCCGCTGCCTTCGTCCGGATCGGCTATTCTGGTGCCATGAGCAGCAACGTCAGCATCGAGGTCGACAAGCACACTGCGGACAAGCTCCAGATGCGAGCGGCCGAACTCGGTCTGACCGTTCCCGAGTTGATCGCTGAACTCGCCACGCTCGACAGCGATCCTCGGGACGCGGCCGCCGAGGAGATCGCAGAGCTCGATCGCCGATACGCCAAGGTCACTGATGAAGGCGCACGAGTGCCCCACGAGCGCGTGGTACAGTGGCTACGTACGTGGGGCGCGCCCCGGTTTCGACAGTGGCCGGGACAGTAGAACTCGAGTGGTCGCTCGACGCGCTCGCCGACCTCGATCGATTTGCCACGTTCCTCCACGAGCAATCCCCCGACCTTGCCGCACGCGTCGCCAACGAGCTGATAACGAGAGCTGATGTCCTCCGTCGGCATCCAAAGTTGGGGCGGCCGATTGCGACCCGCGAAGAGTATCGCGAGGTCGTTCTCCAGGTGCTCGGTGGCACGTACGTCCTTCAGTATCGGTACGAGGGCAGCAGGATTCTGATGTTGCGGGCGTTTCACAGCCGCGAGTCCCGGGAATGACGCTGCTCTCTGGTCAGCCGGCCTGGCGAAGGCTGTCGAGATGGCGGAGCCAGCCCGCGATTCGGTTCCAACTGGCGAACGTTTGGCTCATCAGATTCCCGTCGGGTCATCGCGCCGCCAGCGGAAGAACTCGCGACACGAGCTGGTCGAGAAACGCGCTGGACTTCATAAACACCGCGAAGTGCCCGCCTCCCTCAATCGGGACGAACGCCTTCGCTGGCGCCCGGATGGAATCGACGAATGAGCGCGCGAGACTCGTGGGGGTGGTGAAGTCTTCAGCGCCCTGAATCACGAAGACCGGAACAGCGAAGTCGCCGGCCAGCGTCCGGGCGTCGAGCGCGCTCGTTTGCGGGACCAGGTGCCCGGCACTGACACCCTGACCCTCGAACCAGTCGTTGACATCGCGCAGCGTGTAACCCGGCGCAGCGAGAGCGAAGCCGACCATAGAGTAAAGGAACGCGTCCGCGCCCTCGAAGAAATTCGACCATTTGCGCTGCACGCCGTAGCCACGGCCGTC
>JANNJO010000485.1:0-30807 GCA_031395755.1 Acidobacteriota bacterium | reverse complement strand
TGAACATCATGCTCATCGCTGTCCGCGAGCGCACCAGGGAAATCGGCCTTCGAAAGGCGCTAGGCGCCACCAGCCGAAGCATTCATCGTCAGTTCGTGGTCGAGGGGGTCGCGCTGACGATGGCGAGCGGCATGCTGGGATTGATCGCAGGGTTCGTGTTGTGCAGCCTCATCAACCTGCTGCCGATGCCGGCGCGATTTTCCGGGATGATCATCACCCCGGGTACGGGCGTCCTGGCGGCCGTGGCGCTTGCGATCGTCGGGCTTCTGGCGGCGCTGTATCCCGCCTCACGGGCGGCGTCGCTCCCGCCGGTGGAGTCGCTGAGGTACGAGTCGTCGTGAGGCTCTATCGCGAGGTCATCGGCCAGGCCATCAGCTCGCTGCTCGCGCATCGCTTCCGCGCGGCGCTCACGATGCTCGGCATCTCCTGGGGCATCGTGACGGTCGTCCTCCTCATGGCGTACGGCAGCGGGTTTCAGCGGGCGCTCATGTACGGTTTCCGCAACGCCTTCTCCCAGGGAACGGTGCTCGTCGGCGGCGGGCAGACCAGCATGCAGGCCGGAGGCGAGCGATCCGGCCGTCGCATCATCCTGAAACAGGCCGACGTCGAGGCTCTGAGCGAGCTGGGCTCGCTCAAGCTCGTCAGCCCGGAGTACATGCAGTCGCTGCCGATCGCCTACGCGCTTCGCCAAACGACCGCCGGCGTCAGGGGCGTCGCGCCGGAGTACGCGGTCATGCGCAGCGAGACGGCGGAGTTCGGGCGCTTTCTCAATCACGAGGACATCGAGAATCATCGCCGCGTCGCGTTCCTCGGATACGAGGTGGCGCGGCGCCTGTTCAGCAATATTCCGGCTGTCGGTGAGACGATCCGCATCAACGGCATGTCGTTCGACGTCATCGGCGTCATGCCGAACAAGGCGCAGATTTCGAACTACTTCTATCCGGACAAGTTGTCGGTGTTCATCCCGTACACCGTCAACATGCGGCGGGAGTACGTCGACAACATCGTGTTTCAGGCGATGACGCCGGAGCTGCACGATCAGGCGATCAGGCAGGTTCGCGAGCTGCTGGCAGCCCGACACCGCTTCAACCCGCGGGATACGCGCGCCGTCAACGTCCGCGACACGGGGGATTCCGCCGCGGTGATCGGCGGCATCATCGACGGTCTGCAGTTCGTGCTGTATTTCATCGGGACCCTTACCCTGATGATCGGCGGGGTCGGCGTGATGAACATCATGCTCGTCTCCGTCACCGAGCGCACGCGCGAGATCGGCGTGCGGAAGGCGCTCGGTGCCAGACGCCGGCACATCCTGACGCAGTTTCTGCTCGAGGCGCTCACCATCACGTTCCTCGGCGGTGTGATGGGCGTCGCGCTCTCCTACGTGCTGGTATGGGCCATCGGTTCGCGCCCCTTCCTTGCGACGCTGCTCGATGATCCGACCGGGAACACGGACATTCAGCTCGTCCTGTCGAGCAACATTCTGCTGACGTCGACGGCCATCCTCGCCTTCGCGGGGATTCTGAGCGGGATATGGCCGGCGGTTCGCGCCTCGAGGCTCGATCCGATTGAGGCGCTGCGTTACGAGTAGCTTCATAAAGGAGGTCATTTTACGGTAACCTACGGCACAGTTCGATGATCTCCATCGGCGTCACGGTCAACGGCGTTCGTTACTTGCGCGATGTCGAGCCGCGCTATCTTCTCAGCGACTTCATTCGACAGGACCTCGCGCTCACAGGCACGCACGTGGGTTGTGAGCACGGCGTGTGTGGCGCATGCACAATTCTGTTCGACGGCGAGCCTGTCCGTTCGTGCATCATGCTCGCCGTCCAGGCAGACGGCCACGATCTTCACACCGTCGAAAGCCTCGCAGGCGCCACTGGCGAGCTGAACCCTCTTCAATCCGCCTTTCGGACCGCGCACGGCCTGCAGTGCGGATTCTGCACGCCGGGATTCCTGATGACCCTCACGGCGTTCCTGCGCGACAACCCGGATCCGAGCGACATCGAGATTCGCGACGCTCTCTCGGCGAACCTCTGCCGATGCACGGGCTACCACAACATCTTCGAGGCGGCCAAGCTTGCCTGCGGGCGCACGCTACCTTAACGCTCGCGTCGTCCGGAACGAAGACGCGCGCCTGTTGACCGGCCGCGCGCTGTTCGTCGACGATGTGCAGCTGCCTGGCATGCTGCATGTGGCGTTCGTGCGTAGTGAGTATGCGCACGGTCGAATCACACGCGTCGATGCATCGGCAGCGAGGCAGCGGCCGGGCGTCGCGGCGGTGTACACGGCCGACGATCTCGGTGCATACCTGAAGCCTGGGCCCATTCTGGTGTCGCCGCCGCCGATTCCCGGCCTCGTGTTCCACGCGTGCACCCAGTTGCCGCTGGCCAGGGACAAAGTTCGTCATGTCGGGGAGCCAATCGCGATGATCGTGGCGGAGAGCCGCTATGTCGCCGAAGACGCCCTGCGCGATGTCGGCGTCGACATCGATCCGATCGACGCCGTCGTCGATCTCGAAAAGGGGCTGGCGCCGGGGGCGCCGCTTGTCCATGAGCATTTGCCGTCGAATGCCGCCGCGCATGTCGTACAGAGAAAGGGCGACTACGCGTCAGCCTGCAGGAACGCCGATCTGATCGTGAAGCGAAGATTTCTCTACGATCGCGGTGTATCGGCGGCCATGGAGAATCGCGCGGTCGCCGTCCAGTGGAACGCGAAGGCCGAGGAACTGACGATCTGGGATACCACTCAGGCGCCCATCCCGATACGCAACGGCCTGGCGCAGATGCTCGGCCTGCTCGAGTCGCAGGTGAACGTCATCGCGCCGTTCGTCGGAGGAGGCTTCGGCCCGAAGATCATGATGTTCTATCCGGAGGAGCTGTTGCTGCCATGGGCGGCGATGCGGCTCAACCGGCCGCTCAAGTGGACGGAAGACCGCCAGGAGAATTTCTACGCGACCACCCAGGAGCGGGGACAGGTGCACGACGCCGAGATGGCGCTGACGAAAGACGGGCGCATCCTTGGCGTTCACGATGTGTTCCTGTTCGATACGGGAGCCTACGATCCATACGGACTGACCATCCCCATCAACACTCAGTGCACGCTGCTCGGCCCCTACGACATCCCCAACTACGAAAGCGAATTTACCGCCGTGTTCACCAACAAGACCATCGTCACGCCGGTGCGCGGGGCAGGACGTCAGCATGGGGTGTTCGTCAGCGAGCGGCTGCTGGATCTGGCCGCGCGAGAGCTCGGCATCGATCGCGTGGAGATTCGGAAGCGAAACCTGCTGGGGCCGGACAGATTTCCAGTGAACCACGAGATCATGTTTCAGGATTCCGCTCCGCTGGTGTACGACAGCGGCGATTATCTGCCGGCGCTCGAGCAGGCGGCGGAGATGATCGGGTATGACACCTTCGTAAGTGAAGAACAGCCCAGGCTGCGCGCCGAAGGGCGGCATGTCGGGATCGGCATAGTGTGTTACGTGGAAGGCACGGGGATTGGACCGTACGAAGGCGCGCGCGTCACCGTCGAGCCCAGCGGTAAGGTGCGGTGCGCGACCGGCGTCGGCACGCAGGGCCAGGGACACTTCACGGTGTTTGCCCAGCTCGTGGCGGATGCGCTCGGGGTCGATGTCGAAGACGTGAAGGTGGTCACCGGAGATACGCGCGAGTTTCACTGGGGTACCGGCACGTTCGCAAGCCGCGGCGCCGTGGTCGCCGGGAGCGCGTGCCACGCGGCGGCGATGGCCGTGCGAGATAAAATTCTCACGCTTGCAAGCGGCATCCTGAATGCTCCAAGGGAGCAGCTGGAGCTCGCGGGCGGGCGCGTGTTCGTCGGAGGGGCTGTGGAGCGCGGGCTGTCGCTCGGCGAGCTTTCGGCCAGGGCGAACCCGCTGCGCGGAGCCGTCCGTCCTGGAACGGAGCCTGGCCTGGAGAGCACGGCGTATTTCGGGCCGGACCGGGGCAGCACGGCCAATGGCGTGCACGCGATGATCCTCGAAGTCGATGCGGAGACCGCGACCGTCGAGATCACACGCTATCTGGTGGTCCATGATTGCGGCACGATCATCAACCCGATGCTCGTCGAAGGTCAGATCCACGGAGGCGTCGCCCACGGAATCGGCAACGCGTTTTACGAGCAGCTCGTATATGACGAGCAGGGCCAGCTGCTGAACGCCTCTTTCATGGACTACCTGATTCCGACGGCGACCGACGTCCCGCCGATTGAGACCGCGCATCGTGAGACGCCCTCGCCGTATAACCCGGTGGGATTGAAGGGCGTGGGCGAGGCGGGCTGCATCCCGACCGGCGCGCTGTTCGCTCAGGCCGTGGAGGACGCGCTTGCGGGATCCGGCGTGGAGATCACGGAGATTCCCTTGAGCCCGAACAGGTTGTTCGAGCTCATCGAACGTGCAAAGGCGGCACGGACATGATTCTGACCGGCACATTCACGTTCAACGGGCCGCGAGCGAAGGTCTGGGAGATCCTCCAGGACCCGGCCGTGCTGGCCAAGGCGCTGCCGGGAACAAAGACGCTGACGAAGGTTGGGGACGATCGCTACGAGGGGGTCATGAAGGTGAGCGTCGGGCCGATGAGCGCCGCGGAGTTTGCCGTCAACGTCGAGCTCAAGGACCAGGTTCCGCCGGAGCGGTTTGTGATGCACATCGACGGCAAGGGCGGCGTGGGATTCACCAAGGGGACGGCAACCATCGAGCTCGTTGAAATCAACGACCAGCCTGGTCCGGTCACGGTGATGAATTACTCATCAGACATGCAGATCGGCGGAACGATCGCGGCGGTCGGCCAGCGCCTGCTCGAGTCGGCGGGCAAGATGATGACCAGGCAGGCGCTCGAGGCGCTGAATGCCGAGCTGAAAGCGCGACTGTGAAACCGGCCGCGTTCGAATATTTCCGGCCGCGCTTACTGGACGAGGCGCTCTCGCTGCTGGCCGATTACGACGGTGATGCAAAGCCGCTGGCCGGCGGCCAGAGCCTGATTCCGGCGATGAACTTCCGTTTGGCCGCGCCGTCGGTGCTGATCGATCTGAATGGCATCCCCGAGCTCGCCTACATCAGAGAGGAATCTGCGGGCCTGCGGGTCGGGGGTATGACGAGACAGCGTCAGATCGAACGCAGCCCCCTCATTTTGGAGAAGGCTTCACTGATCGCTGAAACCATGCCGCACATTGCGCATGTAGCGATCCGAAATCGCGGCACGATCGGCGGGAGCCTGGCGCACGCCGATCCGGCGGCCGAGCTGCCTGCCGTCATGGTCGCTCTGAACGCCGAGCTTGAAGTCAGCAGCACGAAAGGCAGACGGAGCGTGCCGGCTGGCGAATTCTTCACCGGGCTCTTTTCCACGGCGATTCAGCCGGGCGAGCTCCTGACGGACATTCGCGTTCCATTCATGGCGGAACGCAGCGGCAGCGCATTTCTGGAAATCTCGAGACGGCACGGTGATTTTGCACTCGTCGGGGTCGCCGCAGTCGTGCGTCTCGACGCGCAGGGGCTCTGCACCAACGCACGCATCGCGCTGCTCAGCGTCGGCGATCGCCCGATGCTGGCCGAGCGGGCCATGGCCATTCTGACTGGTCAGCACCCCTCGGCTGAGCTGATTCGCGCCGCCGCCGACGCGGCTGCGGCTGGAGACATCGATCCGTCGAGCGATATTCACGCATCGGCCACGTATCGACGCCAGCTGGCCAACGTACTGACCAGGCGCGTGTTGAGCCGCGCCTTCGAAAGGGCCCAATGAAAATTTACGACCTGTCCCAACCCCTCAACGAGCAGTGCCCGTTCTGGCCCTACTATCCGCCGTTCGAGGTGAAGTACATCAAGCGCAAGGCGGAGCACGGCGTGAACGCGCAGTACATCATGACCTCCAACCACATGGGCACGCACCTCGATGCGCCCCGGCACTTCGTCACCAACGGCAGGACCATCGACGAGATTCCCGTCGAATGGCTGTGCGGGCCCGGCGTGATCGTCAATCTCTCCGACGTGATGGACGAGCTCGAGCTGTACACGCCGAAGATGATCGAAGACCGCGTCGAAGTCCGGAACGGCGACCTGCTGTATCTCCACACAGGATTCCACAAGTTCGCGCAGTTCGGCACGAACGCGGACGAGGAGAAGTACATCCACCGCCATCCCGGCGCGCATCCGGACTTGGTGCCGTGGCTCCTCAAGAAGGATATTCGCATCTGGGGCGTCGACTGCGTGTCGACGGATCATCCGATGAACCTGCCGATTGGCCGATTTCTCGGCAAAGGACAGCACGGGCACTGCGATCGCGTGCGCAAGCAGGCTGAAGACAAATTCGGAGGCCAAGAGGCTGTCGACAAGCTGTTTCCCGACTCTGCCTACCAGCTCACGCACAACGCGCTGTTCCCGAAGGACTGCATGCACATCGAGAACCTCGGCGGTGACATCGACGCCCCCGAGATCCAGAACACGCGGCTCATCCTCGGGTGCTTTCCCTGGAAGTTCAAGGGCGGAGAGGCCGCGTTCTGCCGCGCGGTCGCATTCGTCGGCGATTGGACACCGTGACGGATCTTCCCGATCTCTCAGCGACGGAGCTGCGCCGGCGGATTGCGTCGAAGGACGTGTCCGTCGCAGAGGCTGTCGGCGCGTGTCTCCAGCGGGTCTCCGAGCGGAACCCTGAATTGAACGCGATCGTCACGCTCAACCCGAAGGCCATGGTGGACGCCAAGCTGCTCGATCTCCGGATCAGGCGCGGCGAAGACCCGGGGCCGCTGTGCGGTCTGACGGTCGGGATCAAGGACGTTACACCGGTCGCGGGACTGCGGACCACGTTTGGCTCGCCGATCTACGCCGACTACGTTCCCAGGGAAGACGCGCTCGTTGTGCGGCGGCTGCGTGAGGCAGGTGCGGTGATTCTCGGCAAGACGAACTGTCCGGAGTTCGCCGCGGGCGGCAATACCTTCAACGAGGTGTTCGGGCGGACGCGCAACCCGTGGAACCCGGCGAAGACAGCAGGAGGATCGACGGGAGGTGGAGCGGCCGCTCTTGTCGCCGGGATGATCGCGCTCGCCGAAGGCACCGATCTGGGCGGATCGCTCCGGATCCCGGCCGCGTTCTGCGGCATCTTCGGCCTTCGTCCGTCCGTGGGGCTCGTGCCGACGTATCCGACCGATTGGGCGTGGGACACCCTCCAGGTGACGGGGCCCATGGCGCGGACGGCCGAAGACGCCGCCTTGATGCTGCAGGCGATCGCCGGGCCGAGCGAGTACTCGCCGTACTCGCAGCCTGTGGCTGGGCGTGATTTTGTTCGGGCCGCCAACGGCGCACCCAAAAACCTGCGTGTGGCGTACTGCGCGGATATCGCCGGCATCGGCGTGGATCCCGAGGTCGAACGCATATGCCGGGAGGCCGCGTTGGCATTGAAGGACAACGGCGTCACGGTCGACGAGATTGATCTCGATCTCTCTGACGCGAGAGCGGCGTTCATCTCCCAGCGCGGGCTGTGGTTCGTGACGCAGATGTTTCCGCGCCTCGACATGCAGGATCGGTTCGGGCCGAACGTCGGCAATAACGTGCGCTCGGGCCTGGAGGTGACGACGAAGGAGCTGGCCGCTGCTGAGAACTATCGCGGCCGCCTGTGGCATCAGTTCCGCGAGCTGTTTACCGAGTATCACCACCTGCTCACGCCATGCGTGGCCGTGCCGCCGTTTCCGGTGGAGCAGAACTATCCGGACTCCATCGCGGGCAAGCCGATGAAGACCTATATCGACTGGATCGCGCCCACGTTCGTGCTCAGCCTCACCGGATTGCCTGTCGCGTGCGTGCCGGCGGGATTGGATTCGAGCGGGATGCCGGTTGGACTGCAGATTGCGGGAAAGCCGTTCGGCGAGGAAGGGGTGCTGGCGCTCGCCGCCGCCATCCAGAAGCTACGGCCCTTGCGTACGTAGTCGATTCCTTCGGCTTCGTTCCGGGTCGGGCCGTGGCACGGCGGCCAGCAGCGTGCGTGAGTAATCATGCTGCGGGTGTTGATAGATGCTCTCGGCGTCACCGATCTCCACAATCTCCCCCTTGAACATCACGGCAATGCGATCCGAGATGTGCCGCACCACCGAGAGATCGTGCGCGATGAAGATATAGGAGAGGCCGAACTCTTTCTGCAGATCCTGCATGAGGTTCACGACCTGCGCCTGAATGGACACGTCGAGCGCGCTGACCGGCTCGTCGGCGATCACGATCTTCGGATTCGTGGCGAGCGCGCGCGCGATGCCGATGCGCTGGCGCTGCCCCCCCGAGAACTCATGCGGATATCGATGGATATATTCGGGCGACAGCCCGACCTTGTCCATCAGCCACTTCACGCGATCGCGCCGCTCGGCGGCGTTCTGCTTCGTGTGAATCTTCAGCGGCTCCTCCACGATCTGCCCGACGCTCATGCGCGGGTTCAGCGACGAGTACGGATCCTGGAAGATCATCTGGATGTCGGTCCTGTAGGGGCGCATGCCGTTCTTCGTCAGCGGCGCGAGGTTCACCGTGCCCGACGGACGGTGATACAGGATATCGCCCGAGATCTCCACGCTGTAGCTCATCGCGCGCAGGATGTTGATGATCGCGCGCCCGACCGTCGTCTTGCCGCTGCCCGACTCCCCGACCAGCCCGAGGGTTTCTCCCTGCTGCAGCGTGAACGAGACGCCGTTGACGGCGTGCACCTCGCCCGTCTTGCGGAGCAGGAGCCCGCCGAACACGGGGAACCTGACGTGCAGGTCCTTAACTTCGAGGATGGGTGGCATGCTCGTCGGTGATTCCATAGAGATGGCAGCGCACGAAATGCCCCGGCGCGCGCTCCACGAGCGCGGGCTCGATGTCGGGGCACGGCTCGAAGCGATCGGGGCACCGCGTGGTGAATTTGCAGCCTTTCGGCAAATCGAGAATGTCCGGCACCGATCCGGGGATGGTCGTCAACCGCTCGGCCTTCGGGCCGTCGACGCGCGGCAGCGACCCGAGCAGTCCCCGCGTGTACGGATGCATCGGGTTGTTGAAGATCTCGTTGACAGGCGCGAGCTCCTGAATCTTCCCGCCGTACATCACAGCGACGCGATCGCACGTCTCCGCGACGACCGCAAGGTTGTGCGTGATCAGCAGGATCGCGGAGTCCTTCTGCCGCTCCTTCATTTCCAGCATCAAGTCGAGGATCTGCGCCTGAATCGTCACGTCCAGCGCTGTCGTCGGCTCGTCCGCGATCAGCAGATCCGGCGTCAGGGAGAGCGCCATTGCGATCATCACACGCTGCCGCTGGCCGCCGGAAAACTGGTGGGGGTACTGCTTCATCCGCGCCGGGCCGTCGGGGATGCCGACGAGCCGCAGCATCTCGACGCTGCGATTGAACGCCTCCTGCTTCGAGATCGTCTCGTGCTGCCGGTAGACCTCCATGAGCTGCATGCCGATCGTGAACACCGGGTTCAACGACGTCATCGGCTCCTGAAAGATCATCGAAATCTCGTCGCCGCGCACGTCGCGGATGCCCTCGGTGTCGAGCGTCAGCAGGTCCCGGCCCTTGAAGAAGATCTCCCCGGCGACGATACGGCCGGGAGGATTGGGAATGAGCCGCAGCACGCTCAGCGCCGTGACGCTCTTGCCCGATCCCGACTCTCCAACCAGGCCGACGACCTCGCCCGGATAGACGCTGAGATCGATGCCGTCGACAGCCTTGGCGACGCCCGCCTCGGTAAAGAAGTGGGTGCGCAGCCCGCGAATGTCAAGAAGGGGGGCCTGCCGCGCCGTAGCGTCTTCGCGAAGGAGGGCCGTCATTGGATCTCGGAGAACTCCTTGGGGTCGAACGCCTCGCGGACCGATTCGCCGATGAACACGACCAGCAGCAGCGTGACGAACATCGCCGCCAGCGGAAAGATCACCAGCCACCACTTCGTCAGGTTCTCCATCCCCTGTCCGATGAGCTCGCCCCAGCTTGGCGTCGGCGCAGGCAGCCCGAAGCCGAGAAAGTCGAGCGCGACGAGCGATCCGATGTTCGCGACGACCACGAACGGCGCGAACGAGACCAGCGGCGTCAGCGCGTTCGGTAGAATGTGGCGGAACATGATCTTCGGCTCGGATACGCCGGTGGCGATGGCCGCCCCGACGTAATCTTTCGCCTTCTCCCTGTAGAACTCGCCGCGGATGTAGTACGTGATGCTCACCCACTCGAACACCGACAGGATCAGTACCAGGAGCCAGAACGACGGCTGCAGCACGATCATTCTTCCCGGCACGTACACGGGCACGACGATCGAGCTGATGATGATGATCGTGTACAGAAACGGCAGCGACGACCAGATCTCGATGATGCGCTGGCCGAAGATGTCGAGCTTGCCGCCGAAGTAGCCGAGCAGGGCGCCGGCCACCGTTCCGACACCCTCGGAGAAGATCGTGACAAACAGCGCGAACGTCAGCGAGATGTTGAAGCCGTAAGCCAGCCGCACGAAGACATCCCGGCCGCGGTCGTCGGTGCCGAACAGATGCTCGCGTGACGGGCGATTCGGCGGCGACTCCGCGAGATTCAGAAGGGACTCGTTGGGCCCGTAGGGGTACAACGACATCAGGACCCAGTTGCCCCTGCCTTCGGCCTGGAACTGTTTCTTCAGCTCACGGTAGTCGGGCTCGCCGTAGGCCGCCTGGGCGAACGTGGCCGCGGGGTGGAACTGGAGCATCGGGAAGAAGTAATCGCCGTTGTACTTCACAGCCAGCGGCTGGCTCGTCATCACGAACGGCAGGAAGAACGAAAAGGCGTAGGCGATTCCGATAGTCAGAAAGGAGTAGTAGCCGCGCTTGATGCGCCTGAACTTGCGGAGCCGTTTGCGAAACAGCGTCTCGGAGCGGGCCGTGGTCATCTGAAGCGAATGCGGGGATCGACGACAGCGTAGATGACGTCGGACAGGATGTTGCCGATGAGCATTAGGAGGCTGCTGATCACCAGGATTCCCAGCGCGACCGGGTAGTCGCGCTGCAGAATCGACGTGTACCCGAGGTAGCCCATGCCGTCGATGTTGAAGACCTTCTCAATCAGGAACGATCCGGCGAGAATCAGGCTGAACACGTGCCCAAGGCCGGTGGCAATCGGGATCAGCGAGTTCCGCAGCGCGTGGACGAAGATCACGCGCCGCCTGGACAGCCCCTTGGCAAAGGCGGTGCGCACGTAGTCCTGCGCCATGTTCTCGAGCAGGGAGTTCTTGGTCAGGATCGTGAGCGTGGCAAACCCGCCGACCATGTAGCAGAACACCGGCAGCGCCATGTACCACGCCTGCTGCGCGATCTTCTGGCCGAAGCTCAGGTACTCCCAGTTGTCCGGGCGGAAGCCGCCGAGCGGAAAGACACTCCAGAAACTGCCGCCGCCGAACAGCACGAGGAGCACGGTCCCGAGCGCCCAGCCCGGCACCGAGTAGCCGAGAAAGACGAGGGCGCTCGTGACGAAGTCGAAGCGGCTGCCATGCTTGACGGCCTTGAGCACGCCGAGCGGCACGCAGATGAGGTAGTTGAGGAGAAAGCCCGTAAGACCGAGAAACAGGGAGATCGGGAAACGGGACTTGATGACGTCCCACACCGGCTCCTGGTGGATATACGAATTGCCCAGATCGAGACGGACGACGTTTCCGAGCCACTGGAGGTAACGGATGTGGACCGGCTTGTCGAAGCCGTAGTAGCGGCGGATCTCTTCGATGGCGTCTTCCGGCAGAGACATCGACAGCTGCCGCCCGCCGCCAATTCCCCCTTCCATCGTCGCCATCTTGTAACGCATGATCTGCCGCTCGACCGGGCCGCCCGGCACGAAATGCATGATCACGAAGACGACCAGCGTGATGCCGATGAACGTCGGAACGATCAGCAGGAGCCGCCGGAGAAAATAGCTCGTCACCGAGGGGCTGCCTGTTGCCCTTCGCGCTTGCCGTACTCAATCCAGTAGCGATCGTCGGCCGGCCCCTCGCCCAGGCTGATCGACGGGTCTTTCACCGCCGCCTCGAGCTTGCGCGATCGTTCAGGGTCGATCCACCACAGCGTGGGCACATCCCTGTAGTCACCGATCCGCGTCAGGACGCCCTGCGGGTATCCGAACTTGTTCCAGAACACGAACCGCTGGAAGGGGGCGGCCCATTGGAGGATGTAGTGATGCTCGCTCGCGATGATGCCGTCGAGCTCGCGGAGCAGGTTGCCGCGGTTCTCGACATCGAACTCCTTCTCGTAAGCCTCGGTGATGTCGTCGGCCCGCTTGTTCTTGAAGCCCGTAATGTTGTTCGTGTTCTTCTGGTCGGCAAGCGAGGAGTGAAGATTGGCTTTCGGATTCGGGAACACTTCGCCGGTATACGAGATCATGGCCATCTGAAACGCGTGATCGTCGAGCAGCTTGATCAGCGTCTCCCAGGTGACGAGACGGAGATTCAGCGTGATGCCGACCTTGCGGAGGTCTTCCTGATAGACCGTGAAATAGCGTTCGAATCCCGGAGTGCCGTAGACCAGTTCCAGGGTGAGCGGCTGCCGGTTGCGGCTCAGACGGCCCGCCGAATCGCGATCCTTCCATCCGGCTTCGGCCAGCAACTGAAGCGCGCGCTGCGGGTCGTACCTGATTTTTTCGTTGTTGGGGTTCTCGTACACACTGAACGCAAACAGCGAGTCCATGGGCACGTATTCGTTGAACGCGAGCTTCTGAATCATCAGCTCACGATTGAAGAGATGGCGCAGCGCTTTACGCACCCTGAGGTCGTCGTATGGCGCGCGGCGGGTGTTCATCGCGATGCCCTGTATGCCCTGCGGGTTATTGTTGAAGACTTTGCGCTTCTGATTGAGGCCGCGCTTGATGTTCGCGTAGTTCAGGTCCTGCACCCATTGCTGCGCGCGCGTCAGCACGAAATGGTCGAGGTCGCCTCTCTTCACGCGCTCGAACTCCAGATTTTCATCACGAACGACGAGCTGGTTAATCGACGCGAAGTTGTTGAGGCCCACGTTGCGTCGATCGCGCTCCGCCCAGTAATCATTTCGCTTCCGCATGCGGACGGAGTTTCCCTTGCTCACGTCCTGTTCGCCGATGATATACGGCCCCGATCCAGGCATCATTTTGTAGTTGTAGTCGCGGATGTAGGCCGCGCCGTTCACGCTCTTCAAGAGGTGCGCGGGCAGGACCAGCAGGCTGTTTCCGAAATAGAGCAGGTTCTGCCAGTTCACCGTCTTCGCCTTCACGGACACGAGGTACTTGCTCTCGGCGACCGGCGGCTCGAAATTGGAGAAGATCAGAGTCTGGGCCGGGTCCTGCAGGCTCTTGTCGGTAAGAAGCCTCCACGTCGCGACGACGTCGGCCGACGTCACCGGAGAGCCATCGGAAAACCGTGCGTTGGGATCCAGGCGGAAGCGAAACGTCAACTTGTCCGGCGAAATCTGCCAGTGCGTGGCCAATCCCGGCATGTACGCGAGCGACGTCGGGTGCAGCCCGAGAAGCGTCTCGTACACCATCCCGTTGATCATCTGGTTCCACGCCGTGACGTTCGGGCCGTAGTACCGCAGCGTCGAGGGGAAGTCTGACATGTTGCCGTGCTTCAGCTCTCCGCCTTTGACCGCCTTCGGGTCGCCGATCAGGTCGAAATCGGTGTTCGTGTCCCAGCCCTCGCCCTTGAAGCCCTTGCCGCCTTGCTCGGCTGGCACGGCCGGATCGGCGCCAGCATCGGCGTTGGAAAAAACAGGATAGGCGTTCTTGTCGACGGACACGTTGCTGGGGGTCGAGGCCGGCGACGAGGTGCCCGTGTTATTTGAAGGGGGCGTCGAACCGCCGCCGCAGGTTGCGGTCATCAGAATCGCGCCAACGAACCCGGTCAGCCAACCATGCAGTGGCACTCTCACATGCACCTCCCAAATGTCCATTCTATCGAACCTAACCAATCGCGAGATCGGTCTTCGAGAAATCCCCGCCCGTGCACAGTAGCGGCATGTCGGCGAGTTTCGCCGTCGCGTACGACAGGCAGTCGCCGAAGTTGAGCGCGGCCTTGTGGTGGCCTCGGCCGAACCGCGCATGCGCATCAACGGCCATTTTCCAGTGGTCCTCGCCAAAGGGCACGACGCTGACGCTCCAGTCGGTCAGAAAGCGCTCCAGAAACGCCCGCGGCTCCATGGCCAGGCGCGACCGCAGGACGAGCGCAGTTTCGACGAGGGTGGGCGCTCCGATCGCCAACGTGTCCGCCCGATCGAGCTTCTCGAGGAGCTCGAGACAGCCTGGTTCCTCCGTGGCAATGGCGACGATGGCTGAAGAATCCAGGATCACACGCCCTCCGGGCCGTAGCCG
This sequence comes from Acidobacteriota bacterium, assembly GCA_031395755.1. Classification (GTDB taxonomy): domain Bacteria; phylum Acidobacteriota; class Vicinamibacteria; order Vicinamibacterales; family JAMQPK01; genus JAMQPK01. The sequence goes on along the minus strand of JANNJO010000485.1, from coordinate 16,513 downwards.
AGCACGGCGTCTTCTTCCCTGCGAGTCAGGCGCCGCCGCCGGTATTTTCGCGGCACTTTCGGCCAGATCTCGCGCTGCAGAAAGCCAAGGAAGTCCGTCCGGCGGTCTCGGCGGAGGACGCGGCTGGCGAGGCGCGCCTTGCGTTCCTCAAGCGCCCGGCCGATCGCCTCGGTCTTGCTCTCGTGCGCCAGTTTTGCGACCTCTGCCGCCAATCGCTCGACGCGAGGATTCTTGATATTGAGCGCCATCGCGCCAGTCTGAAAGGAATGGTGTAATCTGTCAACCTTGGTGTAAAGGAGAGCGGGAGATTCGAGTGGAGCCGTGCAGGCCGAAACCGGTTTCCCGGTTCCGGCCTGTCCGGATCGAAAGGCAGGAGGTCCTGCAGGAGCGCGATTAGTTAGTTGAACGTGTATTTCAGCGAGATCTGCACGCGGTACACGTCGCCTTCGCTCGCCGTCTGTTCGAGAGAGCTGCGGATCAACTCGCCGTTGTTGACTCTGAGTCTGTATGTCGGCCGTCCCTGCGCGTCTACGCCCGCATTGGTCAGCGGCTGCGTCACAAACGGGGAGAACGCCGAGGAGTTGATCAGCCGTTGGCTCACGCCCCAGTTCTCGTTCAGCAGGTTCCCGAAGTTCAGGACGTCGAAACGAACCTGAAAGGCGTGGCGTTTGCCGCCGAGGCTCCGGAAGACATCCTGCGCGACGCTGAAGTCCATCCGTCTAACCATCGGAAGGAACACACCGCCTCGCTGCGCGTACTCTCCGCGGCGCTTGCTGAGGTACGCATCCTGGTTGATGAACGTGTCCCACGCCGCCGCCTGCTCGTCAGGGGTAAACGCCCGGCTGACAGTGCCGGCAGGGATGGCGGAGAAGTTCATTTCCGACGTGTTCCGCGGAATGTAAATGAGGTCGTTGTTGGCGCCAGTGTCGCCGTTGAGGTCGCCGGCATACACGTAACTCGCATTGCCGATCGTCTTTGCCTCCCAGAAAAACGACAGGGTGGTCGATCCGAGGCTGAAGTACTCCTTGGTGTACGACCCCGTGAGAAACACCCTGTGTCCAGGGGAGTACTGGCTGTATCCGACCGCGGGGTTGTTCGGATCGCCCGAAATCGGATTGCTCTGCCAGGAGCCGAATGCCACGGAGCCGGGATCCACGGTGTTCTTGGATTCACCGTAGCTGTAGGCGCCTTTGGCGAAGAAGCCGGCCCGGAAGCTTTTGGTCATCGAGCCAGACGCGTTCCAGGATGTGCCCACATTCTGATTTTTCAGCACTGTGGCGTTCGAGATCTGGTTGCCGGCCGCATTGTTGAGCCGGGTGGCGCACGGTCCCGCGGTCGGCAGCGTGCAGGATGTGCCGACGTACCTGGGACGGCCGTCGGCGCCCGCGAAGGTCGCCTGGGCTGCCGGCAGATTCGCGTTGATGTAGTACACGCCATTGACGTCGCGGTTGTAGATGAATTCGCCGGTGCCGGTCCAGCCGCCCGGCAATCGACGGTCGACCGCGATGTTCGTCCTCCACAGCTGTGGGAACTTGAAGTGGGGATCGGTGACCGCCAGCTCGTAGCTGCCCGCCGGCGCGCCTGTCGGAGCGGGGAGCAAATCACGATAGTGATTCGGGTCCGGGTGGAACGGCCTTGTCGTCACGTTCTGCTCATCGATGAAGCCGGTCAGCATCCCGGTGGTGCCAATCTGATTCGAGATCCAGACATACGCGGGTTTGCCGGTGAAAATGCCGGTGCCGCCGCGAACCTGGGTCCTGTGATCCGAGCTGACGTTCCAGTTGAATCCCACGCGGGGCGACCACAGGATTTTCGGATCCGGGAGCTTTCCGCTTTCGTATTTCACGGCCTGGCCGCTTTCATCCCGGAAGGTCGCCGCGTCGGCGTTGGGATTGGCGAACGCGGTGTCGCCGAAGAACGGAATGTCGAGCCGGACGCCCGCGTTCACCTTCAGATTGCCGCTCACCTGCCAGTCGTCCTGGGCATAGGCGCCGGCATACATGACCTCGAGCGGCTGGACTGGCTTCTCGGCATTGGGAATATTCATGTAGCGCAGCTGGAAGCGCCGTAACGTGACATTCGAGGTCGTGCGATTCGGATTGGCCAGATGCCCATTGGCGTCGGCGTAGAAGTCCGCCAGGGTGTTGTAGATGAACACGCCCTGCCGGCCCGAGAAGAACACGTTTTCGGATTCATATCGTTCGAAGCTGCCGCCGAGCGTGAGCGCGTGCTTCTCGCCGAACTTCGTGAAGTTGTTCTGCATCTGGAGCGTTTTGTACCGCAGCTCGTTGTTCGGCGTGAACGGCTCGAAGCCGACCGACGTATACGTGGCCGCACTGCCGTCCAGAATATCGATGAAGGGGAACAAATCGCCCCTTGAGTTACGGCTCTCGTCCTGGGTCGTATAGCCGCCCATGAGCTGGTTGGCCATGCTTCGCCCCAGCACGGTATTCCACTCGGCGATGCCCGAGCGGATGTTTTCCATGATCTGGTAGTTCGAGTTCTGGAAGTTCAGCGCCTGGGTGCTCGTCCGGCGGCTGCCGTTCCCGAGCGAAGACGAGTTGGAGAGCAGCACGTCGGTGAAGGAGTCGAGGTGGTTGTACCTGAACGTGATTTTGTTCGTGTTGTTGAGGTTGTAGTCGGTCTTCACGAGGAACCGCGTCGCGGGGACCTCGTGGTTGTAGCCCTGATAGCCGCCCGTCTCGTAGTTAAACCGGGTTCTCATGAAGTTGCTGAGCGTGTCGAGGTCGGACGCCAGCACCCGGGTGACGCTCCCGGCCGCGGCCTCCCCGCCCGTGTTCGCCCTGTACGTGGTGCCGGGCTCCTTCTTTGTCTCGTCTTCGAAATTGACGAAGTAGAAGAGCTTGTTCTTGGCAATCGGGCCCCCGACCCAGACACCGGTATTGCCGTACGTGAAGTCGCCGGGGTTGAACGGCAGGTCCTTGGCTTTCTTGCCTACCAACCCGCCATCACGGAACTGGCGGTAGACGGATCCACTGATCTGGTTGGTTCCGCTGCGCGTCACGGTGTTGACCGCCGCGCCCACGAAACTGCCCTGGCGCACGTCGAACGGCGCCACGCTGATCTGAATCTGCTCGATGGCGGCCAGCGAAATCGGCGCGACGCCGGTTCGTTCGCCAGGTGTGCTGCCGATGCCGAAGGAGTTGTTGAAGGCTGACCCGTCAACCGTGATGTTGTTGAGACGGTTGTCCTGGCCGGCGAAGGACATCGTACCGGTCGATTGAGGGCTCAGACGCGTCATCGATTCGAGCCGCCCGGTAATGGTCGGCAGCGTGGCGAGCTCTTCCCGGGCAAGCGACGTCGCGGCGCCGGTTCGGCTCGACGCGAACACCGGGTCGGTCTGCGCCGACACCGTCACTTCCTCAGTCACGCTGATGCCTTCGACGTTGACGTCAATGTCGGTGTTGACGCCGAGGTTGACGGTAATGTTCTCCCGCGTCTGCGGGGCGAACGCCGTGCCGCCGCCGCCGACGAACACGACCTGAATCGTGTAAGGCCCGCCGACACGCATGTTTGGAATCGAGTAGCGCCCATCTGCGCGCGTGGTGGCTTCGTACGTGGTGCCGGACGGCTCGTGAATGGCGATGACACTGGCGCCCCCTACCGGCTGCTTCTGTGCGCTGGTGACGACACCGGCGATGCCTCCGGTCGTCAAACCCTGGGCCGACGCGTGGCCTGCGGAGCCGATGGGCCAGGAGGCCGCGCAAAACGAGAGAACCGCGAATGTGAGGACCAGAATTCTGCGGCCGAGATTCATGATGTGCTCTCCAAAAAGTGCGAGTGACCAGTCTCGCTCAAACATACGCCCGGGCGGCAACGGACGTGTAACGGAAGATGAAACGAAGGATGAAGTGCATCGGGGCAAGAACGTAACGGAATGAAGGTGTAACAGACAAAGCCTGACAGACACGCGCTGCCGCCCGAACGTACAGGGGTATTCTGACGCGCTTTGTCCGGGAGCGCAACCGGCCTTCGCTTTTGTCGATTATGGTTTTTTGGATCGTTTACGCCGACGTGGCGTGATCGGCGAGCGGTTCCAACTCGGCGTGCCGATCCAAATTATCGGCGAGGAGAGCCAGTACCTCGCGGGTCGCCTTCAGCTTTGCGGGCGAAATACGCGAGAGCGTCTTGGATACCGCGGCTTCGATGGCGCCCACGGCCATGTGGCTCATGCGGCGGCCCTTGGTGGTGAGCTGAATGCGCAGCCGGCGGCGGTCGCGCGCGTCGGGCTGCAGCAGCAGCAGGCCGCGCTCGCTCATCTGCTGGAGGACGCCCGTCAGCGTGCTGGGATCGAGGTGCAGCACCTTCGCGAGGTCGCCCGCAGAGATGCCGGGAAACTCGTTGACGACCTGGATGATAAGCCGCTGCCGCCCCGTCACGCCGTGCTTGGATTTCATATAGCGGGAGGTGGTGGCAAGACCGTGGTTGATGGCCCACAGGACACGGAGAAAGTCGAGCGCCTGTCCGAGCGGCCGTGTTTCGTAGGGCTCCGGAGAGGCAGCGTCGGTCGCGTCAGTGGTCTTCATCACACGCGTATAACGACGGGCCCTGTTCAGTTGCTTACCCTACCATGGGTATTACAACGTTTTCCCTACGGTCCCAGCCGGAGACTCGTCCAGGATTTTCCTTTTCTCCTGAAAACAAGGCGATCGTGCAACCTGTGCGGTTGTCCCTGCCAGAACTCGATACAATTGGCCACAATTCGGAAGCCCCCCCAGAATGGCGGGCACGGAATGTCTCTACCGGTAAAGTCCGCGTCCACGCGCGCGAACTCCGCCTCCAGAAATGCTCGCCCGGAAATTTTCTTGCTCTGCGGTGAGGCCCACGCGCTGAGCCGGCTCTCGCGCGCGCGGCTCTGGAAGTAGCGAGCGGATTCGCGGCGCGACAGCTTTTCGACTCGCCCCTCTCCGCGCACCTGCCGATCGATCAGCGGCCAGTGAAACACGAACGCCGCGCGCGGGTTCTCGATCAACTCGACGGCCTTGCGGCTGTTGTAGTTGGTATAAAACACGAAACCGCCGCGGCTGAAGCCGCGATGCAGCACCATGCGCACCGATGGCGCGCCTGCGCGCGCGGCCGTCGCGAGTGCCATCGCCTCCGGCAGCAGCGTGCCCGCCGCCTCAGCCTCGCGGTACCACTCTGCGAACAACTCAAATGGATCGGGCTTGCCGCGCATTGGCTTGCCATTCTGCCATATGCGAGAATGGGCGGCCCATGTCCAGCCCGAGTGCCGAGAGCCGCCCCGAGGCGCCCACGCGCGATTTCATCCGCGAAATCGTCGCGCAGGACCGTGTGTCGGGCAAGCACGGCGGCAGGGTCGTGACCCGGTTTCCGCCCGAGCCGAACGGATACCTCCACATCGGCCACGCCAAGTCGATCTGCCTCAACTTCGGCATCGCGCTCGAGCACGGGTCGCGCTGCAACCTGCGGTTCGACGATACGAATCCCACCAAGGAAGAGATCGAGTTCGTCAACGCGATCCAGACCGATGTCCGGTGGCTGGGGTTCGACTGGCACGACGGGCTGTTCTACGCCTCCGATTATTTCGAGCAGATGCACGACTACGCGGTCGAGCTGATTCGGAAGGGCGAGGCCTACGTCGACAGCCTGTCCGCCGATGAGATCCGCGAGTATCGCGGCACCTTGACCGAGCCGGGCCGCGAGAGCCCGTACCGCCATCGATCGGTCGACGAGAACCTCGATCTGTTCGCGAAGATGCGGGCCGGCGGGTTTCCGGACGGCGCGCAGGTGCTCCGCGCGAAAATCGACATGGCGTCGGGGAACATCAACATGCGCGACCCGGTGCTCTACCGCATCAGGCGCGCCACGCACTATCGCATGGGCGACACGTGGTGCATCTACCCGATGTACGACTACGCGCACCCGATCTCGGACGCGATCGAAGGCATCACGCATTCGCTCTGCACGCTCGAGTTCGAGGACCATCGGCCGTTCTACGACTGGGTGCTCGACCACGTCAGCGTCGCCTGCCATCCTCAGCAGATCGAGTTCGCGAAGCTGAACCTGTCGTATTCGATGCTCGGCAAGCGGAAGCTCATAGAGATGGTCCAGGGCAAGCACGTCAGCGGGTGGGACGATCCGCGGATGCCGACGATCTCGGGGTTGAGACGGCGCGGCTACACGCCGGAAGCAATCCGCAATTTCTGCGAGCGCATCGGCGTCGCGAAGCGCGAGAACGTCGTCGACATCGCGAACCTCGAGCACGCGATCCGCGAGGATCTCAACCTGCGCGCGCCGCGCGTGATGGCGGTGTTGAATCCGGTGAAGGTCGTCATCGAGAACTACCCCGAAGGGCAGGTCGAGCACGTCGACGTCATCAACAACCCGGAGGATGCCGCGGCGGGCACGCGCAAGGTGCCGTTCGGCCGGGTGCTCTACATCGAGCGCGACGACTTCATGGAGGAACCGCCGAAGAAGTTCTTCCGGCTGTCGCCCGGAAGTGAAGTGCGCCTGCGGTGCGCGTACTTCATCAAGTGCACCGGCGTGGTGAAGGATCCCGGGAGCGGCGCGATTATCGCGCTCCGGGCGACCTACGATCCCGCGACGCGCGGCGGCGATTCGCCCGATGGCCGGAAAGTGAAGGCGACGCTTCACTGGGTGTCGGCGGACCACGCGCTCGACGCCGAAGTGCGGCTCTACGACCGGCTCTTCACCCACGAGGACCCGGCGTCCAGCGAGAACTACCTCGACCATCTCAATCCGAACTCGTTCGAGTCGCTGCGCACCGCGAAGCTCGAGCCCAGCCTGGCCGGCGCGTGCGCCGGCTCGCGGTATCAGTTCGAGCGGCTCGGCTACTTCTCGGTCGATCCCGATTCGAAGGCCGGCTCGCTCGTCTTCAACCGCACGGTCTCCCTGCGCGACACCTGGGCAAGGATCGCCAATCGTAGGTAGTGTCCGGCTTCAGCCGGACCGTCGATAAACCACGAAGGCACGAAGACGCGAAGGCACGAAGTCGCGACGCCGGATCTCAGCGGAGGTGGCCGGCTCCGCGTTTGTCCCCTGACGCGCGTCATGCCGACTTCGATCGTTTGCCGAACCGACAATCCAGAGCGCCGACGCGCACCGCGTGTAAGCCCTGACCCGAAGCGCAGGGAGATCCGGCATCGCGCCTTCGCGCTCGTCACGTCCTCGCGGTCTTCGTGTCTTCGTGGTCTTCGTGCTTTCGTGGTCACCCTTGGAATATAGTTGTCGCTTCCGATGAAGCACTTTCAGGGCGAGGACATTCCTTTCGGGCCTGCCGATCCCAAGAATTTCGTGGGGAGCGCGCGCGTTCAGCGCCTACCTTTAATCGAGGACGGCAGCGCGCAATCCGTCATCGTCTACCTGGTGGCGTTCGAGCCGGGAGCCAGGACCAACTGGCATCGACATAGCGCCCCCCAGCTTCTGCTGATTCAAGAAGGACGGGGGCTCGTGCAGAAATGGGGCGAGCCGGTGCGGGAACTGGCCGCCGGGGATGCCGTGGCCATCGAACCCAACGAAAAACATTGGCACGGCGCCGCTTCTGAGACCAGAATGACGCACTTCGCCGTCAATCTGAACCTCACAACCGAGTGGCTCGAGCCCGTATCGGACGACCAATATTGTGCATCCTGAGCTGACAGAAGCGATCGAGTTTCACAGGTCAATCGTCGCCGAAGCCGGCAAGGCGCTGGTCGGATACGAAAAGGAGAAAGCCCTCGCCAACGTCGTGCTGATGTCGGAGATCCCGACGACCTACGACAAGGACGAGCAGCGGCAGGTGAACGCCGGCAACCTGCTGCTGCGCGGCGTGCCGGGCATCGGCAAGACGTTCTTCGGCGTCATCATCGCCGCGATCAGCGACGCGAAGTTCGCGCGCATCCAGGGACGCGCCGACCTGCAGCCCACCGAGGTCGTCGGGTTCCAGATGATCAACCCGGCCACGGGCGCCTTCATCACGGAATTCGGCCCCCTCGCGTCGGCGGAAGTCATCCTGCTCGACGAGATCAACCGCATCCCGCTGAAATCGCAGAGCGCGTTTCTCGAAGGGCTCCAGGATCGCAAGATCACCGTCGGCAAGACGACCTACGACCTGCCCACGTTCAGCTTCGCCATCGCGACCATGAACCCGGTGGAGCTTGGCCAGGGCACGTTCCCGCTGTCGGAAGCGGCGACCGATCGCTTCGCCATCATGGTGAACATCGGATACCTGCCGCCCGACGAGGAACAGAAGCTCGTCAACTTCGATTTCAAGCAGGTGCGACTCAACAAGCTGATGTCGAAGGAGCGCATCGTCCAGCTTCGCGGCGCCATCACGCGCGAAGTGTTCCTACACGAGAAGCTCGGCAAGTACATCCGTCGTCTCGTGGGCGCCACGCGGCCGTACAGCGACGAAACGGACTGGCACTTCCGCTCGCCGTCCGAGCTGGTCGAGCAGCACGTCGACCTGGGCGCATCGCCGCGCGCGACGATCTGCTGGGGGCGGCTGGTGAAGGTGTGGGCGGTGCTGGTGCACGGGCGCTCGGAGGTGTACCCGGAAGACGTGCAGGAGCTCGCGAAGTACATCCTGAGCCATCGCATCTGGCTGGGGCCGCACGCGACCAGCCACGGCATCACCTCCGAGCAGGTCATCGAGGATATCGTCTCGAAGGTGCCGATCCCATGAACGTCCAACCGGCCGAGTTAGTGAATTTCGCTGAGATCAACGAGATCGAGCTGCGCGTGCTTCGCCGGATGAAGGAATACACGCTCGGCGATCACGGCAGCGTGTTTCACGGCACGGGCGTCGATTTCGTGGGGCTCCGCGACTGGCAGGCGGGCGATCGGCTGTCGTCGATCGACTGGCCGCAATCGTCGCTCACGAATTTCAATCCGCTCGTGGTCCGCGACTACGAGCAGCCGGGCACGGCGCCGATCGTCGTCGTCGCCGATCGATCGCCATCGACGCGCTGCGGGGTGGCGGGGACGCCCATCGCGGCCGGCATCGCGCGGGCGACGGCCACGATCGGGCTCTCAGCGGTGTACTTTCAGGACATGTTCGGGATCATCGCGTTCGACAGGGACTTCACGAGCATGGCGGCCATCCGGCCCCGCGTCGGCCGCAGCCACGTGATTCACTGCCTCGACGCGTATCAGGGGCGCGTCGGCATGGAGGACGTCAAGACCGGGCGGCGTGTGGCGAGCACGATTGGCGGACACCTGCGACGGACGACGCTGCTGCCGGTGATCTCGGATTTTCTGTTCGCGGACGCGCCGGAACTGATACGGGAGCTGGCCGACCTGAATTCGGTGCACGATGTCTTCATGGTGATGATCGACAGCGCGTTCGCATTCGAGCTGCCGGACGTGTCGGCGGGATGGGTCAGCGCGTTCGACATCGAAACGGGCGAGGCGCGGCTGATGTCGCGGCGCGAGCTCCGGGGCCTCGCGCCGCGCGTGCGCGCGTGGCAGGACAGCCTCGAACTGCAAGCGCACGAGCGCGGGATCGACGTGCTGCGGCTCGGCGTAGATGAGCAGCAGAGTCTGCCCGCCTTGCTCGAATTCGTCGTGGTGCGACGGTTGAGGAAAGCATGAAACCAGGGATTGGGGATTGGGGATTGGGGATTAGATCTGTCACGGGTGTCGCGCTGTTGCTGGTCTTAGCAACAACGGTCGCAGCGCAACCCACGCAACCCGTCGACGTCCCCGTCCCTCCGATCGAGTGCTGGTGGAAGACCGATCGCAGCGCCGTGCGCGTCGGCGAGCATTTCAATCTGACGCTGACGTGCGCGGTGCTCGACACCGAGCGCGTGCGCGTCGTGGTTGACGAGTCCGGCCTCGCGCCGTCGGCTCTGCATCTCGTTCCGTTCGATATCGTCGACGGCCAGCGGTTTCGCGACATCCTGAACGTGCCCCGGCGGTTTTTCCAGTACCAGTACACGATGCGGGTGCTCGGCGAAGAATTCTTCGGCAAGGAGATCACGCTACCGAGACTGCAGATCAGCTACCGCGTGCAGAACTCGCTGCAGGGCGGAGCGGCGCTGGCGGGGAGGGAGGCGCAGTACTCGCTCGTCCCGGTTCCGATTCGCGTGCTGTCGCTCGTGCCCGCGGGCGCGTCTGATATCCGCGACACGCCAGTCGATACATTCGGCGACGTCGAGCGCCGCCTGTTCAGGTCGAACCTGCTGCTGATACTCGCGAGCGTCGCATTCGTCCTTGCGGCCCTCATGGCGGTGCTCCTGCTCGCCCGGGCGGCCGTGAAGCGGCGCGCGGCGGTGGCGACGAGGCACCGATTAGTGTCACCGGGCGGGGTGCTCCGCGCGGCTTCGCGCGAGCTCGGATCGATTCGCTCGGCAAGTCGCGAGGGCTGGAACAGCGACCTGGCCGGGCGTGCCGCGTCGGCGCTGCGCCTGGCCGGAGCCGTCGCGCTGTCGCGGCCTGTCGGTCAGAAGGAAGTGGAACGCGACGCACCCCCGAGCGAAGGGCAGATTCCCGCCGCCCCGAGTCTTCGCGGTTTCAGGGGCAAGAAGCTGATGCTCTCCGCGTCCGTGACGCCCGGCATGGCGGCCGCGAACGGAAAGCCGGCCAAGTCTTCACCCGCGTGGGAATCGCTGAGCCGGACGCTGGGTGTGTTTACCGCCGCACGCTACAGCCGCACCGGCGAGGTTGACGGCACCGCCCTCGACGCCGCGCTCGCGGAAGGGCAGGATTCCCTCAGGCGCCTTCGCCTGTCGCAATGGCGGCGGTTCGGGCGATCCAGGCGGCAGGCCGAGTCTGAAGCCGCAAGACCGACATGGGCACGCTGAACGCGCTCATCGAGCTCGCCGGCAGGACGCTCAACGAGTGGCGCTCGGATGGTTTTGTCGGCGATCTTGTCTTTGGATCGCGCGAGGCGACTTTGCTGGGAGCCGCGATCTTCGCCGTCATTGCCGTGAGTCTGCTGGCCTGGCGTTCGCTGCGCGGCCGCCTGCCGGGCCGAACCGCCATCGCGCTGCCGGCGATTCTCCCGCGCGTGCGCCGATCGCCGCTCACCTTCGTCCGGCACGCGCCGTTCCTGCTGTTCCTGGCTGGCTTGCCGTTTTTCTGTCTCGCGCTGGCCGATCCGTACTCCGCGCTGTCGTCACGGCAAGTCTCGTATCCCGGCCGCCGGATCGCCGTCATCATGGACGCGTCGCTCAGCATGCTGTCGCCGTTCAGCGGCCAGCAGCTCAAAACGGACAGCGACACGGCATTCTCGAACACGATGGCGGCGGCGGAGTATTTCATCCGCATGCGGATGAAGGGGCGCTATCGCGATTTGATCGCGCTCGAGCAGTTCGGCAACGAGGCGTACGTCATCACGCCGTTCACCACCGACTACGACAACCTGCTGCTCAGCCTGAAGATGATCAGCGACGTGAACGAATGGCAGCGGTTCCCCGATCAGGGGACGATCATCATGAAGGCGATCGATGAAGGCGTGGATCTCTACAACGCCTTCGATTTTCTCGAGTCGTCCGGCAACATCATGGTGATCTTCAGCGACGGGCAGGACAACAACGTGCAGATCGGCGCCATGTCCCTCGATCAAGTGCTGAAGAAGGCGGTCGACAACAAGGTGCCGGTTTATATGATTCGCACCGCGTACGCGCGAGGGCTCTACGACGTGGTCCCCGACCAGGTGTGGAAGAAGGCCATCGATGCGACCGGGGGTCGGTTCTACCCGGCCGCCAGCCAGGAGACAATCCTGCAGGCGATCAAAGAGATCGATGCGGCCGCGACCGGCCGTGTCGAAGTCCGCGAATACACGGTCAAGCAGCCGCGCTATGCGCGCTTCGCGCTGGCCGCCGTCGTGCTGTGGACGCTCGCGCTCGGATTACAAATGACGTTCAGAATATTCAGGACATTTCCATGAAGCGATCTGCTGGAATTATTGCCGTCGTGATCCTGCTCACCCTGGTCGGCGGCGCCCTCCTCGCGGCGGGCTTGTTCGACCGCCGCATGGCCATCGCCCATGAGGACATGGCGGTCCTCGAGTTCGTCGATCCCGCGAAGGAATACAACGAACTCGAGCAGGATCTTCAGAAATATCCCTGGGTGTCGGGCAACGCGATGAAGGAAATTCGGCATCGCAAGGCGACGCTCCAGTATTGGCAGAGCGACTACGCGGATCTTGTCGAGGTGGCGCGCGCGGCGAGCCTGTCCGAGGAGGAGAGCGCGATCGATCCGGAGATGCAGGTGCTGGCGGCCAATGCCCTGTATCGGATCGCGCAGCGCGGACCGCAGGACCGCCCCACGCTGCTCAGAAACCTCGACGCGGCCATTCGCGCGTACGCCGAAGCGCTCCGTGCGGGAACCGAGCGCTCCGATGTGGCATTCAATTACGAGCTGGCAGTCCGGATGCGGCAGGAAGTGGGCGCCGGCAAACGCAAGGCGCTATCGAACGCCAACACCGACGACACCAAGACCGAGCCGAACATGCACGGCGATCCCGGCGAGCCTCCCAAGGATCTGAAGGTGGAGCAGTTCAAGATCAGGATTCCGATGGACCCGCGCGAGATCAAGCAAAGCCAGGAACAGGCGGCCGGCACGGGTGCGAAGCGGCGGAAGCGGGGATAAAGGAAGAACGAAGAAGGAAAAGGGAGGAGAGAAAGCAGTCTGTGCCTGAGCAGCTGATTGACTTCGAGTCGATGCGGTTTGGAGAGCCGCTGTATCTGTGGCTGCTCGGCGCCCCGGCGGTCCTGTTCGTGCTGTGGTGCTGGCACGTCGTTCGCCGCCGCATCGATGCGCGCAGGTACCGCGCCAGACGCCTCGTGGCTGTCCACGAGCGCTTCTCGTCGGTTGGAGAGCTGGCGTTCTGGCTGGCTCTCATTGCCGCGTCAGCGCTGACCATCCTCGCCCTCTCGCGGCCGCAGGGCATCACGGCCATCGTCCGCAGCCCGGGCGTCGACATCGTGCTCCTCCTCGACGGCTCGACCTCGATGCGCGTCCGCGACATGGGCGTCGATCGCTGGCAGCGCTCCATGCAATGGGTGCGGACGTTCACGAAGACGCTGAGCTGGACGGGCGATCGCATGGCGCTCGCGACCTTTGCCGAGATCGCCGTTCCGCAGGTCCGCCTGACGCGCGATCCAAACACGATTCTGTTTTTTCTCGATCACCTCGAGGACGCGCCGACCTTCAGGCTCGAAAACGACACGAGCTGGAACACGAACGTCGAGGACGCCATCTACTGGGGCCTCAAGCTCGTCGAGACCGACCAGCAGATGTACGGCCCGACCAAGAACGCGAAGACCTTTGTCGTCATCTCCGACGGCCAGGTGTGGAGCGGCAACGTGCAGCGCGCGATCGCGCAGGCCGTCCAGCGCGGCATCGCCGTGGATGTGATCGGCGTGGGCACCTCGAATGGCGGCATGATTCCGCTTCCGAGGGATGAGAAGGGGGTTGTGCTCGCCGACTTCGAGCCGATTCGATCGGTACTCGATCGCACGTCCCTTCGCGAAATCGCGGGGGCGGGCGGCGGCGAGTATTTCGAGCTCGGGGCCTCGGCCGACGAACAGATCGCCGCCCGCATCATCCAGAACGCCTCGCGCCGCTCGGGAAACGAGCAGGTGGACGAATCCTTCGACGAGTTGTACTGGTATCTGCTGGCCGGGGCCGCCGGGTGTCTCGCGCTAGGTGTGTTGTTCGTGAAGCAGCGGCTGCAGCTGGGGCTCGGGTTTGTCACCGCCTTGATACTGCTCGCGCTGATCTCCAGCCTTCGCTCGTAGGTCCGGCTAAAGCCGGACACTACGTACCGTTCACATATTCTGAATCACCGCATCCCCGAACTCGCTGCACTTCACTTCCTTCGCGCCTTCCATCTGTCGCGCAAAGTCGTAGGTCACGGTCTTGGCCGAGATGGCGCCGTCCATGCCTTTGATGATGAGGTCCGCCGCCTCGAGCCATCCCATGTAGCGGAACATCATTTCCCCTGACAGGACGACCGACCCCGGGTTCACTTTGTCCAGGTTCGCGTACTTGGGCGCAGTGCCGTGCGTGGCCTCGAAGATCGCATGCCCGGTCAGGTAATTGATGTTTCCGCCCGGCGCGATGCCGATGCCGCCGACCTGTGCGGCGAGCGCATCGGAGAGATAGTCGCCGTTCAGGTTCGGTGTCGCGATGACGTCGAACTCATCGGGACGCGTCAGCACCTGCTGCAGCGTAATGTCGGCGATCGCGTCCTTGATGACGATGCCGCTGCCGGGCTTGCCTTCCGGAATCCGGCACCAGGGTCCGCCGTCGATTTCCACCGCCCCGTAGAAGTCCTTGGCGACCTTGTACCCCCAGTCGCGGAAGGCGCCTTCGGTGAACTTCATGATGTTGCCCTTGTGCACCAGCGTCACGTTCTTCCGGCCGTACTTGACCGCGTAGCCGATCGCCGTGTGAACGAGACGCTCGGTGCCCAGGTAGCTGATCGGCTTCAGACCCACGCCCACCTGGACGCCGACCTCGCGTGTGGGCGCGCCGATCGACTCGAGCAGCGTCTGCCATTCCTTCGAGGCCTCGGGGGATCCGAATCGAATCTTCTTGAATTCCTTCGGGAATTCCCTTTCGAAGAAGTCGAGGACTTTTTGTGCTTCGGGGGAACCGCCGGCGAACTCGATGCCGGCATAGATGTCTTCGGTGTTCTCCCGGAAGATCACCATGTCGACTTTCTCGGGATGCTTGACCGGCGACGGCACGCCTTTGAACCATCGGACCGGCCGCAGACAGACATAAAGGTCGAGGACCTGCCGTAGCGCGACATTGAGGGATCGGATGCCGCCGCCCACCGGGGTCGTCAGCGGGCCTTTGATGCCGACCAGATAGGCGCGGAACGCATCGAGCGTTTCGTCCGGCAGCCAGTTGCGCACGTGCAGGAACGCTTTTTCGCCCGCCAGCACTTCCTTCCATTGCACACGTCGCTTGCCGCCGTAGGCTTTCTCGACGGCCGCGTCGAACACCCGAACGCTCGAGCGCCAGATATCCGGGCCGGTCCCGTCCCCCTCGATAAACGGAATGACAGGAGTGTCAGGAACCTGAAGCCTGCCGTTGGTGATCGTGATTCGCGCGTCCTGCGCCATGCGCCGCTAATGCTACACCGGTACAAGAATCGCTGGCTGGCGGCGCGCTCACGGGTGCGCCAATGAACCCCGCGCGGTCGTTCGGCCTGCGCTCGTCATCGGCAACTTTGCCTGGCAGTGGGTCTACTGGCTGGCGCCGATTGCCCGGAACTAGGGACTAGGGATTCGGGATTGGGGATTAGAAACGACAAGAGGCGCCGGATTTTCCAGCGCCCCTTTGAGTTGTACGCGTCGGTTCAGGACTAATCCCGAATCACCAATCCCCGGTTCACTTAGCCAGCGTCCTGACGTAGTTCACGATATCCGTGATTTCTTCCGGCTTGAGGCGTTTGCCGAGCGCCGGCATGTTGCCGACCTCGGTCTTCTTGCCTGCCGTAATCGCTTCGTGAATGTGCGAATCGGGGTGTTTGGCCATGAGGGCCTTGTCTGCCAGGCTCGGGAGCTTGCCCTTCAGGTTCTTCGCAGCCGGGCCGTCGCCGAGGCCCGTCGCGCCGTGACACATCACGCACTGACGCTTGTAGAGCGCGGCGCCGTTCGTGATCGATTCCGGGCTGGCCGCGACGACCGCTGCCGGTTTCTGACCGGGGGCAGGCTTCGCCTGTCCGGCATACACCGCAGTTATGCAGAAGAGAGAGAGCACTCCAGCTATCCCCGCAAAAGTCCGTGTCGTCATAGTCACCGAATCCTCACAAATAGGCGCATTACACCCAGTTTACCCTAGTTGCACCCGCAGCGCTGACGGCGCTTTCCACCGACGCGCGGGACGTGTCGCCGCAGGCAACGGCGAGCACGACGCCGCCATCCACGACGCTGGGATCGTACGGGAGATTCTTGAAATTCGGCAGCCCAAGCTCGACCAGCAGGCCGACGAGCGTGGCCAGGACCGCGCCGAGCATGGTCGTCTCGTATGTGATGAGGCCGACGGTCCATGGCGACACGATCGGCATTCCGCCTTTGATGAGCGGGTAATTCAATGCCGTCACCGTCGCCAGCGAGAACCCGCCCAACAGGCCGATCGCCGCGCCGCACAGCGCCCAGGTGCGCAGCTTCGTCGGCTTCTTCTCCGGCAGGAACCGCTCGCCGTGGATCGGCTGCGACGTCATCACTTCCATCGAATCGGGCCGAATGCCTTCCTGGAGCAGACGACGGATCGCCATGCGCGCTTCAGTGGGCTGAGAGAATTTTGCGAGGCACCATGTCTGAGTCATCGCCATCCTAATGACCGGGGTGAACGTCGCCCGGAACAATCTGCCCGGCGAAGGACGGGTCCGGCAGCTCGCCGGCATGCTTGGAGGCCACCTGCAGCCCTTCTTCGTACTCCCAGATGGAAACCATCGGGCTGAATTTCGCGAACAGAAAGTAGAGAAGGATGAACAGGCCGAGCGTGCCGGTCGCGATCGAGGCCTCGGTGAGCGACGGCCAGTAGGTGCCGTAGTTGTACGGCAGGAACG
>JANNJO010000449.1:0-40217 GCA_031395755.1 Acidobacteriota bacterium | reverse complement strand
GTTGACGCGATCGTCCGCGAAGCGCACTCGCTGGCGGCGCGGGGCGTGCGCGAGCTGATTTTGATTTCACAAGATACGACGTTTTACGGGCGCGACCTGAATGAAGGGGCCGCGCTGCCACGGCTGCTCCGCGAGCTCAACTGCGTCGAGGGCATCGACTGGATTCGCCTTCTTTATCTGTACCCCACGACGATCACCGATGAGATCCTCGACGCGATGGCCGAGTGCGAGAAGGTCTGCAGGTACATCGATCTTCCCCTGCAGCACGCAGCAGACGCCGTGCTGCGGCGGATGAAGCGACCGGGGACCGGAGAGATTTACGAGAAGCTCCTCAGCCGGATCCGAGCGCGCGTTCCCGGAGTGTCACTACGTACGACGCTCATCGTGGGATTTCCCGGGGAGACCGAGGCAGAGTTCGAACAGCTCTGCGCGTTTGTCCGGCTTGTGGGGTTCGATCACGTCGGCGTCTTCACCTACTCGCACGAAGAAGGGACGACCGCCTACGATCTCCCGGACGACGTGCCGGCCGCGGTCAAGACGAAACGCCGGAACACGCTCATGGCAGAGCAGAAGCGCATCGTCGCCCGCGCCCAAAAGCAGCGGATCGGCGCTCACGTCCAGGTCATGATCGACGGCCCCTCTCCCGAGCACGAGCTCGTGTGGCGGGGGCGCCTGGCGGGCCAGGCGCCGGACATCGATCCGGTCGTCTATCTGACCGATGCGGATCCCGATTTCCTGCGCCCGGGGGCCCTGCTGGAGGCCGAAATCGTGGGCGCCCGCGAGTACGATCTCGTGGCCAGGCCCTTGTGATAAACTTTCAGGTTCGTAAGAGCCTGCAAGACCTGAAGTGGGCCGGTGCCCACTTTTTGTTTTTGAGGGTGGTTTTACGCAGCTCATTGACAGAATTCGCACCGTGGCCGAGCGGGTGGCCCGCTCTTACAACCTGGAAATCTTCGACGTTCAGTTCCGCCGCGAGTCGGCGGGCTGGATGCTGCGGATTTTTGTCGACGTGGCCGGCAGTGGCGGCGAGCCGCCAGGGCCTGATGCATCGCCAACCATTCAGGATATCGAGCGGGTGAGCCGGGACGTCAGCGCGATTCTCGACGTCGAAGAGACGATCGAGCATCGTTATACGCTCGAGGTTTCGTCGCCAGGCCTGGATCGCCCGCTGCGCACACCGGCCGACTACCGGCGTTTTGCGGGGAGGCTCGCGAAGATAGTCGTGTCGGAGCCCGTCGACGGCCAGGTCCATTTCGAGGGCCGGCTGGGCGGGTTCGAACAGGATTCGATCGTGATTGAAACGACGCCAGGCAAGCGGCAACGCATCCCGCTGCCGCTCGTGAAGCGGGCGCGCCTGGAAGTGGAGTTCTAAATTCATATGTCCAATCCGCTCATGCAAACGATCGAGGCGCTGGCCAAGGAGAAAGGCATCGAGGCCGACGTGGTCATCAGCGCCATCGAAGACGCGGTCCTGACCGCCTCGCGCAAGTATTACAAAACCAATGAGAACCTGAAGACGCGCTTCAATCAGGACACCGGCCAGGTCGACCTCTTCGCCGTGAAGCAGATCGTGCGCGAGGTGGCGAACCCCGCGACCGAAATCTCGCTGGAGGAGGCGCAGCAGCTGTATGGCGACGAGGCCGAAGTGGACATGGAGATCGAATTTCCCAAGCCCACCGAAGTGCTCGGCCGCATCGCCGCCCAGACCGCCAAGCAGGTGATTTTCCAGAAGGTCCGCGAGGCCGAGCGCGAGAACATCTTCGGGGAATACAGCCAACGCATCGGCGAAGTGGTGAACGCCACGGTCAAGCGCTTCGAGAACGGCGACATGGTCGTCGAGCTCGGCCGCATCGAGGCGAGCCTGCCGCGCAAGGACCAGTCGCGCGCGGAGAGCTATGCGCCGGGCGAACGGCTGCGCGCCGTGATCAAGGGCGTGAACCGCAGCACGAAGGGGCCCCAGATCATCCTGTCGCGCACCGATCCGGCCCTGCTGGTGAAGCTGTTCGAGCAGGAAGTCCCCGAAATTTACGACGGGACCGTGCAGATCCGCGGTGCCGTCCGCGAGGCCGGCGACCGGGCGAAAGTCGCCGTCTTCTCGCGTGAGCGCGACGTCGACCCGGTCGGCGCATGCGTCGGCATGAAGGGCACGCGCGTGCAGGCGATCATTCGCGAGCTGCGCGTGCAGGCGATCATTCGCGAGCTGCGCGGCGAGAAGATCGACATCGTCGAGTGGTCGGACGATCCGATCCAGCTCGTGACCAACGCGCTCAGCCCAGCCAAGGTGCAGCGCGTGTCGATCGTCGACGACAAGGAGCGCGTGGTCGAAGTCGTCGTCGAGGACAAGCAGTTGTCGCTCGCGATCGGCAAGAAGGGCCAGAACGTCCGGCTCGCCGCGAAGCTGACCGGCTGGCGCATCGACATCAAGAGTGAAGAGGAAAAGCGCCGGGAAGTCGAAGCCCAGCTCGAAGGCTTTGTGCCGGACACAGCCCCCGCAGACGAGGAGCCGGTGGACGACACCGGCAGCGCAGAGCCTGAGGCGTCAGACGATGCGGCGGCGCCAGGGTTTGCGATTGCCGGCGTCGGCGATAAGACGATGAAGCGGTTGATTTCGGCAGGGTTCGACACCGCCGAGAAAATTGCGCTCGCCTCGATCGACGCCCTGTCTGAAGTTCAGGGCATCGGCGCGAAGACGGCAGAGCGGATCCTCGCGGCGGCACGCGGCGAAAGCGCCGCGCCCGAGGCCGGGACCAAGACCGAAGGCGAAGTGCAGGGAGAATAATTTGGCCACTGTTCGTATTTACAGAGTCGCGGAGCTTCTCAACACGAGCAGCCAGGAAGTCCTGGCGCTCCTGAAGCGCGCGCACGGGATCGAGCTGAAGAGCGCGTCGAGCACCATCGAGGAAGTCGTCGCGCGCCAGTTCGTCGATCGGCTCGCACGCGAGCGCAACATCACGCTGCCCGGCGGCGACATATTCGTCGAGGGCCCGGCGGCCAAGCCTGGCGCGAAGAAGCCGGCGGCGACCGCCAAGAAAGCCGAGCCGGCCAAACCCGCGGCACCGACACTCGCACCACCGCGACTGGTGAAGACCGTCAGACCGGCCGTTCCGGCCGACGCGCCGGTCGAGGAGTGGCCGGTGGAGGAAGAAGCCGCACCTGCGATCGGTGACGAGCCGGGCGAGATGCCCGCGCTTGTCGCAGAGGCGGTAGAGGCTCTCCCCATCATCGAGCAACCGACGGTTGCCGCGCCTCCCGCCCGCGAACCTGTCGCCCGCGAGCCTCTGGCGCGCGTGGCTGTTGCGGCACCCGCGCCGGCACCGAAGGCGGCGCCAGGCCGCATGGTGCCGCCGAGCATCAGACTGAGAATCGAAGAACCGAATGCTCCCGGCACATCGGCGGTGCCGGCCATGCCGACTCGCCCCGCGGCGACGCGCCTTCGTCCATCCGACAAGGTGGTCCCGCCGCGTCCGAGCGCCCCGCTGCCTCCCGCGACGGGCAACCTCGCGCGGCCGGGGGGACCGGGTGGCGGACCAGGTGGAGTCTCGACGCGTCCGGCTCCGCAGCGCCCGTCGTATCCGCCGCCGATGCGGCCGAACATGCCGGGCGGGCCGCGCCCGCTCCCGACGCAACCCGTGCGGCCGCCGCAAGGTGCGCCGGGGATGCGTCCACCGGGCGGCGTTGGCTACCAGCGCCCGGGAGCGCCGCGCTTTACCCCTCCGCCGATGCGTCCGTCCGTCGCGCGCCGGCCCGAAGGCGATCAGCGGCGCGAAGTCCGTCCGCAGACATCGACGGCCGCAGCTCCACCGCCGATCACCCGCACCGTCACATTCGTCGAAGGGATGACGGTCAAGGATCTTGCGGACAAGCTCGAACAGCGCGTGAAGGACGTGCTCAAGAAGTTGCTCGACAAGCGGATGATGATGACCATCAACAGCAACGTCGACACCGAGACGGCGGCGATGATCGCGCGCGAGTTCGGGGCCGAGGTGCAGCTCCGCACGTTCGAGCAGGACATGCTCGAGGTGGAAGCGGAAGAAATAAGACCTGAGGACACGGTCGCCCGCGCGCCGGTCGTGACGGTCATGGGACACGTCGATCACGGCAAGACGACGCTCCTTGACGCGATCCGCACGACGCGCGTGGCTGAGCGCGAGGCCGGCGGCATCACGCAGCACATCGGCGCCTACCACGTGACCACAGGGACCGGCCGGAACATCGTGTTCCTCGACACGCCGGGCCACGAGGCGTTCACGCTGATGCGCGCCCGCGGCGCGAAAGTCACTGACGTCGTCGTGCTCGTCGTCGCGGCGGACGACGGTGTCATGCCGCAGACGCGTGAAGCGATCGAACACGCAAAGGCGGCGAACGTGCCGATCATCGTGGCGATCAACAAGATCGACAAGGCGGGAACCGATCCCGAACGCGTGAAGCGAGAGCTCGCCGATCTGAACCTCGTGCCTGAAGACTGGGGCGGCCAGACCGTCATGGTGCCGGTATCGGCAAAGAAAAAGACCGGGCTCGATACGCTGCTCGAAATGATTCTGCTCGTCAGCGACATCGGTGAGTACAAGGCCAACCCGAAGCGAAATGCCTCGGGCACGGTGCTCGAATCGAAGCTTGATCGCGGGCGCGGCCCAGTGGCGACCATTCTCGTGCAGGACGGCACGCTCCGCGTCGGCGACACGTTCATCGCCGGCCCGATTGTGGGCCGCGTGCGCGCGTTGATCGACGACCGCGGGAAGCCTATCAAGCTGGCTCCCCCGTCGACGCCGGTCGAAGTGCTCGGATTGACTGGCCTTCCGCAGCCCGGCGATGCGTTCCAGGCCATGACCGATGCGGCGAAGGCGCGGCAGATTGCCACCTACCGTCAGGGGCTGGCGAAGGACAAGGCGCTCGGCGCGAAAGGGAGCCGCTTGACGCTCGAGTCGCTGCAGCAGCAAATCGCCGAAGGCAATATGAAGGACCTGCCGATCATCATCAAGTCCGACGTGCAGGGGTCGGCGGAAGTGCTGGCCGATACGCTGTCGAAGCTGACTGATGAGCGCGTGCGCATCAAGATCATCCATTCGGGCGTCGGCGCCATCAACGAATCCGACGTACTGTTGGCCTCTGCGTCGAATGCGATCATCATCGGCTTCAACGTGCGGCCCGACCGCAACGCGGAGTCGCTTGCCGATCGCGAAGAGGTCGACATCAGGCATCATACCGTCATCTATAACGTGACCGACGAGATGAAAAAGGCCATGACGGGCCTGCTCGAGCCTACCCTCAGGGAAGTGCGACTGGGAGCGGCCGAAGTGCGCAACATCTTCAAGGTGCCGAAGGCCGGGACGATTGCCGGCTGCTACGTGCTCGACGGCCGCATCACGCGAAGCGGCGACTCCAAGGCGCGCCTCATGCGCGATGGCGTCAAGGTGCACGAAGGCAAGATCTCGTCGCTGCGACGCTTCAAGGACGATGTGAGCGAGGTCAAGGTCGGGTTCGAGTGCGGTATCGCGTTCGACAAGTACAACGACGTCAAAGTCGGCGATGTGATCGAAGTGTTTACGGTCGAGCGCATCGCCGCCGTGTCCGCCTAGATCACCAGATCACGAGATCACCAGGTCACCAGCTGATATGGGCCAGGGTTCCCGACCCGAGCGCGTCGCCGATCTCATTCGCGCCGAAGTGACGACGATGATCGCGCGCGAGCTGCACGACCCCGGCGTCGGATTCGTCACGGTGACGCGCGTGCAGGTGAGCAACGACCTGCAGCACGCTCGTGTGTTCTACACCAGCCTCGGCGATGCGGCAGCCCGCAAGAACACGGCGCGTGCGCTCGAGCGAGCCACCGGCTTCATGCGCCGCCAGATCGGCCAGCGTTTGCGGTTACGCCGCACGCCCGAAATCGAATTCCAGTTCGATGAGAGCGTGGGCCACCAGGACCGCGTCGCGCAGCTGCTGCAGGAAATCGCCGCCGAGCACCTCGACAAGCCCGCAGAGCCGGATGCCGATACCCCGGAGCCTGATGACCGCTAAACAGATCGCCGAGATCCGGGAGGCCATTCTTCAACGGCAGCGTTTCGTCCTCACCTCCCACGCCAGGCCCGACGGCGACGCTATCGGATCCCAGGTAGCGATGGCCTTCGCGCTGCGCCAGCTGGGCAAGAGCGCCAGCCTGGTCGACGCTGACCCTGCGCCCCCGCAGTTTCAGACGTTTCCCGGCGTGCGCGACATTGAAGTCTCGTCGACGGTTCACGGCCAGTTCGACGCCGCCATCGTGATGGAATGCGGCGATCTGGTCCGCACAGGCGTGGACGGCTTCGACAAGTACTTCGTCATCAACATCGATCATCACCCGGGCAACACGATGTACGGCGCCCTCAACTGGTTCGACGAGGGAGCGGCGGCCTGCGGGGAGATGGTGTTCGACCTCATCGAAGCGCTCGGCGTGACGCTGACGCCGGAGATCGCGACGCACATCTACATCGCGATTCTCACCGACACCGGCGGCTTTCACTTCTCCCATATCACGCCGCGCACGTTCGAGATTTGCCGCCGCTGCACGGAGGCGGGCGCGCAGCCGGAGGCGATTGCCCGTGCGGTGTACGACAGCAGCACGATGGGCCGTCTGCGGCTGATGGGGGCCGTGCTGCACAATCTTGAGTTCGACGCCGGCGGCCGCGTAGCGCTCGCGAACCTGAGCCTGCGGCTCCTCGAAGACACCGGCGCCACGCACGAGGATGCGGACGGCCTGATCAACATCCCGCTGACCGTCAAGGAGATTCAGACCGTGGCGTTCTTCAAGGAGATCGCACCCGACAGCTATCGCGTCAGCATGCGCTCGAAGGGGGATGTCGACGTGAACAGCGTCGCGCGCAGGTTCGGCGGCGGCGGCCATAGAAACGCCGCGGGCTGCAGCCTCGACGGCCCGTACGCCGACGTGCGCCGCACGCTCGTCGACGAGCTCCGCCGCGCGCTTACTTAGTGCGTAAAAATGGGGTCTGACCCTCTTTTTACGGACGGCGTCATTGTCATCAACAAGCCGTCCGGCCCTACCTCGCATGACGTCGTCGCCGTCATGCGGCGCGCCGTGCGTGGGAAGAAGGTCGGCCACACCGGTACGCTCGACCCGCTCGCATCAGGTGTGCTTCCACTCGTCCTCGGCAAGGCCACACGGCTCGCGCAGTTTCTGTCTTCAGCGGAAAAGGAGTACGAGGCCGACGTCGAGCTCGGCGTCCGCACGACGACCCTCGACCGCGGCGGCGCAGTGGTCGCGCGCGCGCGGACGCGCGAGGTAACCGCGCTGACGCACGCGATGATCGTGGACACGGTGGCGGAATTCCGCGGCACCTATCTGCAACAGCCACCCGATTACTCCGCCAAAAAAATCGATGGTGATCGCGCCTACGACCTCGCGCGCAGGAACGCGCCGGTCCGGCTTCAACCGGTGCAGGTGACGGCGTTTGCGCTCGATGTCATCGACTGGACCGCCAACCGGCTCCGGCTCCGGCTGGTCTGCTCGGCAGGTTATTACGTGCGGTCCCTCGCAGAGGCTATCGGGGAGCGGCTCGGTACCGGCGCTCATCTGGCGGGCCTGGTCCGCACGCGCAGCGGGGAGTTCACCCTGGACCGCGCGGTCGGCCTGGACATGCTGGACCGGTCTCCTCGCGACGCGGCGGCCCGGGTCATCCCGTTGCCGGACCTGCTGCCGGCACTGCCGGCCGTCGTGCTCACGCTGGAAGGCGCGTCGCTGGCGGCGCGCGGCGGCTTCATTGGGACGGCTCATGTGACGGGAGACCATCCCTGGCCCCAGTCCGGCCGCGTCAGGCTGCTGCATCCTGACGGCCGGCTGGTGGCGATCGCCGAGCCCCGCGCGGGAGGGGTTTCCGGTCTTTTGCATCCGGGCATCGTACTGGAATAAAATATCTCGTTTGGGACTAACACATTGCGGCGGACTGGGGAGCGTAGCTCTGCTGGGCCGCACGCGGAGGTAGCATCTCGTGGCACTGAATAAAGACCGGAAAACCGAGCTCATTTCCTCGTACCGCACGCACGAATCCGACACCGGCTCACCTGAAGTTCAGGTTGCAATCCTCAGCGAACGCATCGGCTACCTCACCGAGCATTTCAAGACGCACGCGAAGGATCACCACTCGCGGCGCGGTTTGCTCATGCTGGTCGGCCAGCGCCGCCGCCTGCTGGATTATCTGAAGGGCAAGGATTCGGAGCGATACTCCGATCTGATCCGCCGCCTGGGCATCCGCAAGTAGCTCCACAGTCCGGCTCGAGCCGGACACTCCGAGGCATAAATGTACAGACGCGAACTGGAAATCAACGGCACCCCTCTTTCTTTCGAAACGGGCAAATACGCGAAACAGGCAGATGGCTCCGTCCTCGTCCGCATGGGGGAATCGGTCGTCCTCGTCACGGCGTGCGCCTCCGCCAACCCGCGCGAAGGCATCGACTTTCTTCCGCTGACGGTCGACTACAAGGAATACACCTACGCGTCAGGGCGCATCCCTGGCGGCTTCTTCAAACGCGAAGGCAAGCCGACCGAGAAGGAAGTGCTGACCAGCCGGGTCATCGATCGCCCGATCAGGCCGCTCTTCCCGGCGGGCTGGCGTTATGAGTCGCAGATCATCGCGCTGGTGCTGTCGGCCGATTCGAACTACGACACCGACGTCCTCGCCATCAGCGGCGCTTCGGCGGCGTTGGCCCTTTCGGGCATCCCGTTCCGCAAGACGATCGCCGGCGTGCGCGTCGGCCAGGTGGATGGCCACTACATCATCAATCCGACCTTCGAGCAGCGGAAGAAGAGCCGTCTCGACCTGATGATCGCGGGCACGCAGGATGGTCTCGTGATGGTCGAAGCGGGCGCGAAGGAAGTGCCCGAAGAGGAAATCGTGCAGGCGCTCGAGGCCGGCCACGCCGCGATCAAACGCATCGTGGACACGATCGACGCGCTCGCGAAGGAAGCCGGCAAGCCGAAGCGCACCGTCGCGAAGAAGGAACACGACCCTGCCTTCTACCGCGAGGTGGAAGAAAAGGTAATGCTCCCGCTCGCCGACGCCATGCGCATGCGCGACAAGCTGGCGAACTACGGCACCGTCGATCAGGTATTGAGCGAGCTCGTCGGATCGATGCCCGACGGCGAAGTGCAGCGTAAGGTCGAAGCGAAGGCCATCTTCAAGGAGCTGAAGGAGAAGGTGCTCCGCGACGAGATTCTCGAGAAGGGCGTGCGGCTCGACGGCCGCAAGTTCGACGAGATCCGGCCGATCTGGTCCGAAGTCGGCGTGCTGCCGCGCGTGCACGGCTCGTCGGTGTTCACGCGAGGCGAAACCCAGGCGCTCGTCACGGTGACGCTCGGCACTTCAGACGATCAGCAGAAGATCGAAACCGTCGAGGGTGAGGTCTACCGCCGGTTCATGCTGCACTACAACTTCCCGCCGTTCTCGGTCGGCGAGGTGCAGTTTCTCCGGGGACCCGGCCGCCGCGAAATCGGCCACGGCGCGCTCGCCGAGCGCGCGCTGCTGCCGGTGCTCCCGCCCGAGGAGACGTTCCCCTACACCATTCGCGTCGTCTCCGACATTCTCGAGTCGAACGGATCGTCGTCCATGGCGTCGGTCTGCGGCGGCACGCTGGCGATGCAGGACGCGGGCGTTCCGCTCCGTGCGCCGGTGGCCGGCGTGGCGATGGGCCTCATCATGAACGAGAAGACCGGCAAGTACGCGGTGCTCTCAGACATCGCGGGGGCCGAAGATCATTACGGCGACATGGACTTCAAGGTGACGGGCACGGCCACCGGCGTCACGGCACTGCAGATGGACATCAAGGTGACCGGCATCACGGCCAAGATCATGCGCGAGGCGCTCGAGCAGGCCCATCGCGGGCGCCTGCACATTCTTGCGGAGATGCAGAAGACGCTCACCGGCCCGCGCGGCAACATTTCAACCTACGCGCCGCGCATCATCACGATCAAGATTCCGGTGGACAAGATCCGCGACGTCATCGGGCCAGGCGGCAAGATGATTCGCAGCATCATCGAACGTACCGGCGTGAAGATCGACGTCGAGGACGACGGGAGCGTGAACGTCGCATCGGCGGACGAAGCGGCGGCACAGAAAGCCATCGCAATCATCCAGGGGCTGACGGCCACGGCCGAGCTGAACAAGACCTACATGGGCAAGGTGCAGCGCATCACCGATTTCGGCGCGTTCGTCGAGATCATGCCCGGCACCGACGGCCTCCTGCATGTCTCGGAAATCGCGAACCATCGCGTGAAGGACGTGCGCGACGAGCTCAAGGAAGGCGAGCAGGTCATGGTCAAGGTCATCAACATCGACCCGACCGGCAAGATTCGCCTGAGCCGCAAGGCCTTGCTGCAGGACGAAGGCGCAGCCGCGCCGGCGGCCGGAGCGCCCTCCAGCAAAAGCGAGTAGTGGTACAGTAATGAAAGTAGAAAGTAGAAAGTAGAAAGTAAGAAGTGGGGTCACGCCCTACTTCTTCCTTTTTACTTCACACTTTTTACTTACACGACGTCACCCCAGCCCCCCAGCAAGGAGAACATCATGACGTCTTCACTTCGCTGGTCGGCGTTTGTACTCCCGTTGGCGGTGCTCGGACTTCTGGCGCAGGCGCAGGAAGGCGGCGAGCGTAAGTACACCGTTTCCGCCCACAAGTATTCGTTCAGCCCTGCGCGCATCGAGGTCGAGCAGGACGATCTCGTCCGCGTCACCTTCTCCACCAGCGATATTCCCCACAGCTTCACCGTCGACAAGTACCGGATCGCCAAGCGCGTCGAGCCGGGCAAACCGATCGTGTTCGAGTTCCTTGCCGACCAGCCGGGCCGGTTTCCCATCTACTGCAACCTGGCGGCAGATGAGCGCTGCAAGGAAATGGTCGGCGAGCTCATCGTACGTAAGAAGTAAGAAGTAGAAAGTAGGAAGGCCGAAGTAACACGCCGACACGCTCGACATCGTCGTGCCTGACGAGCTCCTTGTCACAGAAACACCGCTGGCCATCACCATCGAACTCCCGTCCAAACCCGGAGCTCATCCGGCTGCCGGAACCGAGCAGCAGACCGGTCTGCCCGCTGAGCCAGTTCTTTCTCTCGTGCGTCCGTGATATGACTGGAGGTAAGTGCCTGGCCTGCGAGTCACGGAGGAGAGAGCATGATTCGGTTCCTGAGGTACGGAGCGCTCGCCGCGTGTGTCGTTGGCGGGGTTGGAGCGGGCGGGGAACAGCAGCCAGTGTTCCGCGGTACGGGCGATGCCGTTCATGTGTTCGTCACCGTGACGGATCGAGACGGCCGGCTCGTCACGACGCTCACGCAGGATAGTTTCGAAGTGCGCGACGAAGGGAAGCCGCAGCCAATCACGTTGTTCGACAATACCCCCCAACCCATCCGGCTCATCGTCATGCTGGACGTCTCTGGCAGCATGGAAGGGAACCTGGGGTTGCTGCGCGCTGCATCGGAACAGCTGTTCGCGCGGCTCCGCCCCGACGATGTCGTGCGCGTGGGGTCGTTTGGACAGGACATCGTCATCAGTCCCTCATTCACGCGCGATCCGGGAGAGTTGCGGGCGGCGCTGCCCGTCGCGATTGACCCCAATGCGCCCACGCCGCTGTGGCGCGCCATCGACGAGGCTGTGACCGCGTTCGGCGACGAGGGCGGCGATCGCCCTGTGATCCTCGTCCTGAGCGACGGGAAGGACAGCGGCCCGATCGGCTTCACGCAGCGCTACGTCAGTCAGGCCGAGATTATCGACCGCGCGCGCGAAGCCGACGTGATGATCTACGCCGTAGGCATGCGCAGCAGAGGCACGCGGCCGATGCGGCCGGGGGTCGGGCCTGGTGCCCTCCAGGCGATGCTCCTGGCCGATCTGCCCGACCCCGGCCTCGCCCGCGTCGCGCAAGAGACCGGCGGCGGCTACACGGAGATCCGCGCCGGCGAGGATCTCGGCGTCGCCTTTGCCCGCGTCGCCGACGAGCTGCACAGTCAATACCTTGTCGGGTTCGCTCCGCCCAAACGGGACGGCAAGGTGCACGACATCGACGTGCGGGTCACCCAGCGCGGGCTGACGCCGCGAGCCCGGAAGAGCTACGTGGCGCCGAAGTAGGGCGTCGATCAGGACACGGCCCACTCCTGCGCGGCTCTCAGCCGTTCTTTAATCGGCGGATGCGTGTAGAAAAACGCCTGGACCAGGCGCGACGGATCTTCTTCGGCCAGGTTTTGCTGCCCCAGCCTTCGCATCGCGGAGATGAACGCGGGCGGATTGCCCGTCATTCGCAGCGCGAAGGCGTCGGCCCGGCGCTCGTGCGAACACGAGACGGCATTCATCAGCGGCCTGACAGCAAGGCCGACGGCGCCGGCAGCGATCAACAGAACCGGTATACCGGCCGGATCGGCCGCCCCTTGCAGCCCGAAGAACGGCACCGCCCATCGTAGCACCTGGTGCGCGGCGAACAAGCCGCCGAACGTCAGGGCCACGTCGTGGACGATGGACGTCCAGATGTCCTTGTGCACGTGATGCGCGAGCTCATGCGCGAGGATCACCTCGATCTCATCATCTGAATAATCCGCCAGCAGCGTGTCGGACAGAAGAATTCGCCGCGTGTACCCGATGCCCGCCAGCGCGGCGTTCGCCTTCTTCGTCCGATCGCTGAGCGTCCACTCGTAAACGCCCATGATGCGCGCGCCGGCTTTCGACGCGAGCGCCGTCAGGCGATCGCGAAGCTCGGCCCTCTCCAGCGGCTTGAAGGTGTAGAACAACGGCAGCAGCACGACCGGCGCGAGGTTGACGAGGATCACGATGACGAGGGAGTAGCCGAGGCCGGCAGCCACCCACCAATAGTCCGGCCAGCGACGGAGTACGAAGTACACGAAGATCGCCCCCGCCTCGCCGAACAGCAGACCGATCAGTGCGGCTTTGCCATGATTTTTGAACCAATGTCCCATCTTCTCGGTCGCGAGGCCGTAGCGACGCTCGAGCACGAAGCCGCGATAGAAACTGAACGGAAGGAGGGCCAGGTCGAAGAGGGCCGACAGAACGGCGACGTAAAGCGCGACGATCAGCGTCGCCTTACCCCCGGCAATCCCCGCAATCCACGCGCGCAGATCCGCTGACGCGCCCGTGTGCAGCAGGCCGGCAAGGATGAAAACGGTCCAGAATGTGGACAGCAATGCAGCACGGCGGCCGAGGCGATGGTAGCGGGTGGCTTTGTCCTCGTTCACTTCCCCTCAATCGTGATTCGGCCGTTGGTGACCCGGACGTCGATCTCCGGACCGCCGCCGTTGAGCACGCTCTCGAGGTTGCGGATGCGGCGGCCCGAGGCTTCCTGCGCGGCCAGCCCGGTCACGGTGATGCCGCCGTTGACCGAGCGCGCGGTGAGCGTCGCCTTGGTGTCCTTCGGAATTTCGAGGGTGATGCGGCCGTTGGTGCTCTCCAAGCGCACGCGGGCCGTCACCTCCGCCATTTTCACAGAGACGAATCCGTTGACTGAGGCCGCATCAACGGAGCCCCGCAGCCCGGTCAGCTCGACGCCGCCGTTGGCAACCATGGCTTTGACGTGCCCGCGCAACCCGTCCACCTTGAGGGTGCCGTTGTTACCGGTCACCTCGATCCTCGCATCGGGCGGCACCGTTACCTTATAGGTGACCTCGAGCCCACGGGTGCGGCGGGCGAGAACGGTGGTCAGCTTCACGTGCCGGGGCGTCGCCGACTCGTCGATCTTGGTTCCGTCCAGGATCTCTTTCGCCCGCTCGTCCGTCATGGCCCTCGCCGCGAGGAGGGCAGCGACGCCGACCGTCCCCGCCGGGCCGGCGAAGACCTCAATGGGGCCGTCGGCGTTGATCACCTCGACGGTGCCACCCGCCGCAAGCGGATACGTGCGGTTCCACTCCTGGCTGGCCCGGCCGTGCAACTGATCGAATGAGACGTCGCCGTCCTTGATGGTGACATCGCAGGCCTGGCTGGCCAGGATGCTCATGCCAGCCAGGAGGGCAAAAGGCAGAGGGCAGAGGGCAGAGGGCTGCATGTGGTACCTGACGAATTCCGCAGACCGAATGTTTCCTCGCCGGCGTCAGTTCAGCTCGATCGAAATGAGCTTCGACACGCCGGGCTCCTCCATCGTCACGCCGTAGAGGCGGTCCGCAATCTCCATGGTCTTGCGGCTGTGCGTAATGATGATGAACTGGGTGTGCTCCTGCATACCCTGCAGCATCTCCACGAACCGCCCGATGTTCGCATCATCCAGCGGCGCGTCGATCTCGTCGAGCACGCAGAACGGGCTCGGCTTGTACTTGAAGATGGCGAACATCAGGGCGATGGCGGTCAGCGCCTTCTCGCCGCCGGACAGCAGCTGCACGCTCTGCAAGCGCTTGCCAGGAGGCGAGGCCACGACCTCGATGCCGCTTTCGAGAATGTCGGTTTCGTCGAGCAGCGCGATGGTCGCGTGACCGCCGCCGAACAGCGTGCTGAACGTGCCCTGGAAATTCTCCTTGATGGCGAGGAACGCCTCGCGGAACCGCTGCTTGCTCGTCTCGTCGATCTTCTTGATCGTCTCGCCGGTTGCGGTGATGGAGTCGGTCAGATCCTTGCGCTGCGTCGTCAGGAACGTATGGCGCGTCTGGAGCTCATCGAACTGGTCGATGGCCATCATGTTCACGGGGCCCATGCGCTCGATCTTCCGGCGCAGGCGCGCGATGTGCTCCTCGGGTGCAGCAGAAGCGGAGATGGCCGGCTCGGGAGTGGCATAGACGCCCTCGTCCCCTTCCTCAGGGTCTTCATCTGCCGGCTAGGCGCTGACCTGAAAGTCGGCGCTGCTTCCCCTTGCCTGCTGCATTTCGGCAGCCACCTCGTCCAGCGTCATCTGAAGCGTGTCGGCACAGGACTGAGCGAGGTGGGCGAGGTGGCTCTCCTCGGTTGCGCGCGACACTTCGAGCTCGCTCAACCCTGTATGGACGGCTTCGAGCGCCTTTCGCGCCTCGCGTGTGGCTGCCTCGATGCGATCGGCCTGCTGACGCAGTTCCGTCAAGCCCTCTTCGGCCGTTCGCACATCCGTGCGCAGCGTGTCGAGCCGCGCTCCGTCACCGTCAAGCATCTGAAAGGTCTCATCGACCAGCCTCTGGAGGTTCTCGCGGTTGCTCTCGATGTCGGCCAGGCTTGACTGCAACGCGCGCACCCGCATCCCGAGCTCTCTATTGCTTTCCTCGATGCGCACTACGTCGGAATTCAGGGCCAGCGCGCGCTCGACGAGCGTCGCAAATGCCGCTTTCGCTTCTGCGGCGCGACGAGCCAGCGCCTGCAGCGCCTCGCGCGCGTCACCAAGCCGATGCTGGGCCTGAGAAAGGTTCTCGTCTGCGGCTCGCTGTTCCAGCTCCTGGCGCGCGATGGCCTCGCGCGCCTCGCGCTGCCGGGCCTCGATGCCCTGACGCTGCTCCTCGGCCCCGCGCCGCTCGATCTCGATCAGCTCGGCTTTCTTCTGCACCTTCTGCAGATCGTCGGCCGACCGCTGCAGCTGCAGCTCGAGCGAGAGGATGGCCTTCTCCTCGCGATGCAGATCGGCGATCACCGCCGAGAGTGCGTCGGACACATGGGCACTCCGTGTCTCGAGCGCCGCGACGTCCGAGATCGACTGATCGCGCTCCGTTTCCTCGCCGGCAATGCGATCGCGCAGCTCCTTGATTTCCCGCTTGATCCCGAGAATTGCGCGGCCCCCGTCTTTACTGCCGCCCGTTACGAGCGAACGGCTGCGGACGACCTCGCCGGTGAGCGTGGCGATGGCTGCCGAGATTGAGCCGGCAGCATTCAGCGCAGACGCCATATCGTCGGCGATGAATCCTTCCGGGATGGCGAAGGTGATAGCGTCGGCGTGAGGGCCGGAGATTTTCAGAACGGAGCGAAGGGACAGAAGGCCGGCCGGGGTGGCCTCGACGCTGGACGCTGGACGATCGACGATCGACGATACCCCTTCGAGCACCACGAACCCGCAGCGGCCGACGTTCTCCTGGCTGATCAAGTCGAGCCCGGCCTGTGCCTGCTCATGCGAGGGCACGATGACGTACTGGAGCAGATCGCCCAGGCACGCTTCGACCGCACGCTCGTACCTGGGCTCGACCTCCAGATAGTCGGCGACGGATCCCCGCTGGCCGACATGTCCGTTTGCCTGCGCCAGCACCATCCGCGCGGCCTCCGTGTACCCCGCTCTCGCCTTCTCGAGCTCGGTGAGCGACGCGAGTCGCGCGGTCAGCCCCGCGAGCTCGCGCTCGCGAGCCTGCAGGTTGTTTGATTTCCATTCGAGCTCGATGCGCGCGGTCGCCAGCTCGGTTTCTCGAGCCGTGCGCGAGTGAAGCGACGCCTCGGCGGCCTCCTTCGCGCGGCGCAATCCGTCGGCCGTGACCGCTCGGTCCCCCTCGAGCCGCGCCTGCTCCATCCGGGCTTCGGAATCCTCCACGCCGAGCTTCGCAAGCTCTTCCGACACGCGCAGCGCCGCTTCTTCGGCGTGCTGAATGGCGTGCCGCAATGTGGTGGCCACGTTCAGCGCAGAAAACACTTCCGAACGTGCCGCTTCGACGTCGGCCTCGAGGCCTTCGATGCGGCCGTGCTCCGCAGAGTAGTCCTGCTCGATGCGCTCCAGATCGGCCGCCGCGCCCTGCTGGTCCTGCTGTGCTTTCGCGGCCGCTTCCTGCCGCTCGACGAGCACCAGGCGTCCCGGCTCGCGTCTCGCCTCCAGCGCCGTAAGCTCTCCGCGCACCTCGTCGGCCCTTACACCAAGGCCGCCGATCTGCTGGCGGTTGAATTCGATCTGCTGCTGACGTCGAGTGATGTCGAGCTCGCACGCATGAACGGCCTCGCGCGCCCTCGTCGCCGTCGCTTCGGATTCGACCAGCGTGATGCGGACGCGGCTGAAATCCGCCTCCGCCGCGCCCACGGCCGCTGAGGCGGCCGACTCATGCAGACGCGCGTCTTCCAGACGTGCGCGCAGCGCCTCGATTTTTCGGGCGGCGTCCTGATACCGCCCGGTAAACAGCCACTTCTCCCAGTGCCGCAGCTCATCGCGCAGCCGCTGGTAGCGCCGCGCCTTGGCGGACTGGCGCTTCAGCGATCCGAACTGCTTCTCGAGCTCGAAGATGATGTCTTCCAGCCGGGTCAGGTTGAGCTGCGCGGCCTCGAGCTTGAGCTCCGCAGCCCGGCGCCGCGCCTTGTATTTGGTGATGCCGGCCGCTTCCTCAATCAACTGGCGGCGATCGGTCGGCCGCGAGCTGAGAATCATGCCGATCTTGCCCTGCTCGATGATCGCGTAAGCCTTCGCGCCAAGACCGGTGTCCATCAGAAATTCGTGTACGTCACGCAGCCGGCACACCTCGCCGTCGATCAGATACTCGCTTTCGCCGGAGCGATACAGCCGGCGTGTGACCTCCACCGTCCTTGCCAGCGACGGGCGGACATCGTCCAGCACGCCTTCGCCGTTCTCGCCGAGCGGCAGCGCGAGGGCCATCGGCGCCGACAGCACATCGCTCAGCCTCAGGCGCACTTCGGCGGCACCGGTCGGCTTGCGCGCGTCGCTGCCGTTGAAAATGACGTCCTCCATCCGGTCGCCGCGCAGGCTCTTGGCGCTCTGCTCGCCCAGCACCCAGGTGATGGCGTCGGCCACGTTGCTCTTCCCGCACCCGTTGGGTCCGACAATGGCGGTGACGCCGCGATCGAAGGACAGGTGCGAGCGATCCGAGAACGATTTGAAACCGGAAATTTCAAGTTGTGAAAGGCGCATACATTTAGTCGTCAGTCAGTAGTCGTCAGTCGTCAGGGTCAGTCGTCAGTCGGCGTACGGACGAAAAGCCGCGCGCCGGCTTCGATAGACCGAAGCCGGCGAGCGGCTGGGACGCTCCAAACAGATTTAGCGTGAAAAGTGTGCAAATTCGACCGAATCAGGCCCAATCGCGCCGAACATCGGCAGCGAGCCCCTGGACCCGGAGACGGTCGCCAGTGTACCAAGCCCTAAATATAGGGGCAAGGAGAAACTGGAGCCCTACCACTAGTAGGGATGGTGCCCTAACGCGACGCGGCTTTCGTGCTGGCTGCCGGCGCGGCGCGCATCAGCTTTTCCGCCTCGGGGAAGAGCGTCAGCGCGTACTGCGCCTGCGGATCTTTCTCGATCAGATGGCGGCGCGCGGTCGCCACGTCGAACAACGCGATGTCAATCTCGTAGCGAATCATCGCGCGGATGAACTCGGTGTCCCCGTTGAACCCGGCCTCGTCGAACTGGCTTGGATCGCGCACCTGCGATTTCACGAACGCCTTGAAGTCCTCCAGCATCGCGTCATCGACGGTGAACTCGCGCGTGAGATTGCGGCGCGCTGTCATGTCGGTGGCCGCGCCGAAGCGGATGTCGCCTTCCCGGTCGAACCGCTGCGCGTAATTCCCGAACATCGTCGGGTGCAGCCGGCGCGCGAACTTTCCGGGGTTGAACCCCTCGACGGGTCCGGGCATCCGGTGATCGGGCTCGATGCCGCCGCCGCTGTACACCTTCCGGCCCAGGCGCAGCGTGTACTTCAGGTCTGCCGGCGCGTGCTGCACGTTGGCGGCCTGATCGCGGGTGACATATGAGAGGTACTCGTCGAAGCTTTCATCCCACGGCCGCTGGATCAGCCGGCCCGCCGGGGTGAAGTAATGCGCGGTCGTCAGCGCGAGCCCCGCGCCTTCACTCAGGCGATAGATTGACTGCACGAGCGCCTTCCCCCACGTCGTCTCGCCCACCACGAGGCCGCGGTCGTGATCCTGAATCGCGCCCGTCACGATTTCCGACGCGCTCGCGCTGCGGCGATTCGCGAGCGCGATCAGCGGAAGTTCCGTGTAGTCGCTGCTCTCGACGCCGCGGTAATCCTGATCGGAGTTCGGAATCCGCCCGCGCGTGTAGACGATGAGGTCGCCTTTCTTCAGGAACCTGTTGGAGACCTTGATGGCCTGGTCGAGCGGGCCGCCGGGGTTCTCGCGGATGTCGAGTACGACGCGCTTCATGCCCTGCTTGGTGAGATCGCGCAGCGCCGAGCCAAGCTCCCGATCGGTGGTCTCGGAGAAGTCCCGAAGCTGAATGTAACCGGTCCCTTCGGCCATCATGAACGCCGCGTGCACGCTGGGGATCCTGATTTCGTCGCGCACCACTTCGACGTCGATCAGCTTCTCGTAGCCGCCGCGCCGGATCGACACCTGGACCGGCGTGCCGCGCGGCCCGCGCAGCTTCAGCACCGCCTGCTCGCTCGTCCAGCCTTTCGCGTCCTCGCCGTTGATCTTCGCGATCACGTCGCCGCGGCGGATGCCCTTCTTGTAGGCGGGCGACCCTTCGAAGAGCGACATCACCGTGATGTCCCCATCCACGACGTTGATGCTGATGCCGAGCCCGTAATAGTGCCCTTCCTGCCGCTCGCGCAGCTGCGCGTACGCCTTGGGATCCATGAAGCTCGAATGCGGGTCGAGAGTCTGCAGCATGCCGTTGATGGCGCTGTAGACCACGCGGTCGGACTCGACGGTCTCGACGTATTTCTGTTCGATTTGTTTGAGCGCGGCGGTAAAGACGTTCATGCGTTCGGGCAGGCCGTTCTGGGTGGCAAGCACGCGACCCCCGAAAAACCCGCCAATCAGCGCCGACAGCGCGATGGCGAACGCCGCCATGGAGACCGAACGATAGGTACGCATAGTCGCGTAAAATGTTACTACGAAAGGAGGTATAATCCGCTTATGTTTGGCCCAATTGGAATGCCGGAGATGATCGTCATCGCCGTCATCGCGTTAATCATCTTTGGCCCCCGAAAGCTTCCGGAACTGGGCAAATCGCTCGGAAAAAGTCTCGCCGAGTTCAAGCGGGCCTCGAACGAGCTCAAAAACACGCTCGAGGACGAAATTCGCACCGAAGAGCTCCAGGACGCCCGAAAATCGGCGCAGATCCCCCCCACGGTCTCCACGATGCCCTCTGTTGCCCCGCCGCCGGCCGCCGCGGCCGACCCTGAGGGCGCACCCTCTCGCGACGAGACGACGCCGCGCGCGGATGCCGGCGCGTAAATCACCGGATGGCGGTCGTTCCCTTCCCCGATCCGCAGAGCTCGAAGGACTCTTCCGCACGCGACGTGTCCGACAGCTGGTTTGACGACGACCCCGAAGGCGGGGGCAGCGGCAAAATGTCGTTTCTGGAACACCTCGACGAGCTCCGGAAGCGGATTGTCCGTTCGCTGATCGCGCTATGCGTCGGTGTGGGCATCTCCGCGTTCTTCATCGACGAGCTCTACGCGTTCGTCATGCTGCCGCTGCGCAATATGCTCCGGCCGGGCGAGACGATGATCTACACCTACCCGACCGAAGCGTTCATGCTGTACATCCGCATTGCGCTGATCGCGGGACTGTTCATCGCCGCTCCGCTGATCTTCTGGCAGGTCTGGCTGTTCGTCGCGCCCGCGCTGTACACCAAGGAGCGGCGCTATGCCATTCCCTTCGTGCTGCTGTCGAGCATCGGCGTCATCTCCGGCGCGGCGTTCTCGCACTACGTCGCCTTCCCGCTGATGTGGCGGTTCTTCGCGAGCTTCTCGAACGAGCTCGTGTCGTTCATGCCGCGCATCGAAGACGCCTTCAGCGTCTACATGCGCATGCTGCTCGGCATGGCCGTCGTGTTCCAGATGCCCGCGCTGGTGTTTTTCATGGCGAGGATGGGCGTGATCACCGCGCGGTGGATGATTCGCCAGTTCAAATACGCGGTGCTGGTGATCGTGATCGTCGCCGCCATCATCACGCCGAGTTCCGACGTCGCCAGTCAGCTGATCGTCGCAGGCCCGATGGTCGTGCTCTACATCCTGAGCATCGGCATCGCGTGGATGTTCGGAAAAAAGCGGGTCGTGGACTAGGGCTGTCTCAGGCGCTCGGCGGCCGCGGCAACCGCACTGACCACTTCCTCCGGCTTCAGCTTCGAGACTTCCTTCGTCCGCCGGTCTCTCAGCTCCACAATCCCATCCTTCAAGCCCTTCGCCCCGACGATGAGCCGCAGCGGCATGCCGAGCAGGTCGGCGTCCTTGAATTTGACGCCGGGGCTCAGGCCTTCGCGATCGTCGTGCAGCACCTCGAAACCCGCGGCTTCGAGAGCCGCTTCGATCTCACTGGCGACCGCCGCGATCTCGGGCTTGCTGGAATCGAGGCTGACCAGATGCACGTGGTACGGCGCCACCGGCCAGGGCCAGATGATGCCGTCGGCGTCGTAGTTCTGTTCGATGACCGCGGCGACGGCGCGCGTGATGCCGATGCCGTAGCACCCCATCACCATGGGCCGCTCCGCACCGGCCTCGTCGAGAAACACACAACGCATCGATTCTGAGTACTTCGTGCCGAGTTTAAACACTTGCCCGACCTCAATGCCGCGAAACGCTTCGTATGTGCCCTTGCCGCAGCGTCCGCACGCATCGCCTTCGCGCGCCATCCGCAGATCCTGGAAGGCTTTGAACTGCTTGAGATCGCGGTCGGGCCTGAAACCAAAATGGTGGTACCCCTCTTTGTTGGCGCCACACGTCAGGTTGTACGCCCCCTCGAGGCTCTTGTCCGCGTACATCGGCACGTCGAGCTCGACGGGTCCGATGAAACCTGACTTCGTGCCGGCGCGGCGCTCGGCCTCTTCGAGAGGAACGAGATCGAGCGAATCCGCGCCAATCAGGTTCTTCACTTTGACCGTGTTTGGCTCGTGATCGCTCCGCAGCACAAGCCCGACGTCCCACGTCGCCTCCGCCCTGGTCGCGCGGTAGAGATAAAACTTCGATGCGTGATCGAGCGGGAGCCCGTCATGGTCCGCGTCCCTGAACGCCCTCGCCTGCTCCTCCATCTGCACGATGCCGGGCGTATGAAAGTGCGCAGGCTGGAGATCCATCACCGGCTCCGACGCATACGCGAACGGCAGCGGCGGCGCCTCGGTCTTCTCGGCATTTGACGTGTACTCACACGCGTTGCAGCTGAGGATGGCATCCTCGCCGCTGCCCGCCAGCACGTGAAACTCGTGTGTGAAGCTGCCGCCAATCGCGCCGCTGTCGGCTTCGACCGGCCGGAACTTCACGCCGAGACGCCGGAAGATCCGCTTATACGCCTCGAACATCCGCCAATATTCTCTGTCGGCGTCGGCGTCGTCCACATGGAACGAGTACCCGTCCTTCATGATGAACTCGCGGCCGCGCATCAGGCCGAAGCGCGGACGGATTTCGTCGCGGAATTTCGTCTGAATCTGAAAGAGATTGATCGGCAGCTGCTTGTAGCTCTTGACGATCTTCCGCACGATGTCGGTGACGATTTCTTCGTGCGTGGGACCGAGGCAGAAATCCGCGCCCTTGCGATCTTTGAGGCGCAGCAGTTCCCGGCCGTAGAACTGCCAGCGGCCGCTCTCCTGCCAGAGCTCCGCGGGCTGCACGGTCGGCATGAGCAGCTCCTGGCACCCGTCGCGGGCGAGCTCCTCGCGGACGATGTGCTCGAACTTGCGGATGCTGCGCAGCGCCAGCGGCAGGTAATCGTAGATGCCGGCGGCGACCTTCTGAATCATGCCGCTTCGCATCATCAACTGCTGGCTGATCACATCGGCGTCGCGCGGCGCCTCGCGGTAGGTCTGAAGAAGCAGCTTTGACTGTTTCATGAAATATCGGTGACGTGAATCTTCCATTTTAGATCGTCGCGCGCGGGGAAATCGGTTCTGAAGTGACCGCCGCGGCTCTCTTCGCGGCGCAGCGCCGCGCTGGCGATGAGCGCCGCAACCGTGACGATGCTGGCGCGACGCCAGCCCTCATGGTCGAACGCCGGCCGGCTCGCCAGCCGGTCGTTGAGCGCCGCCTCCTGCTCGTTCAGTATGCAGACGGCCTCACGCAGGTTCTCGCCGGTGCGGAACAGGGCGACCGACTTCCACATGAGCGCGCGCACCTCGGCCTCGTGCATCTCGCGCGTCGCGCATGGCGGCGAGGGCGCGGGCGCGTCGCGGTGTATGGGCGCCGGCAGGTCGGCCTCGTGCACCGGGCCGGCCATCGCGCGGCCGGCACGGGCCCCGAACACGAGGCCCTCGAGCAGCGAATTGCTGGCGAGACGATTGGCCCCATGCACCCTGGTGCACGCAACCTCTCCGGCAGCGAAGAGACCGGGTACGGATGTGCGTCCTTCCAGATCCGTTTCCACGCCGCCCATCACGTAATGGGCGGCAGGCCCGACCGGAATCAGATCGCGCGCCAGATCGAACCCGGCTCCGAGGCAGGCCGCCGCAATCGTGGGAAACCGGCGGCGCACGTCGTCGGCATTCAAATGCCGCAGGCTGAGAAAAATCGGCGCGCCCGTACGCGCGGCCTCGAGCACGATGCTGCGCGACACGATGTCGCGCGGCGCCAAATCGGCCGAGGGGTGATATCGGGCCATGAACGCCTCGCCCGCCGCATCGACGAGCCGCGCGCCTTCGCCGCGCAGCGCCTC
This sequence comes from Acidobacteriota bacterium, assembly GCA_031395755.1. GTDB lineage: Bacteria > Acidobacteriota > Vicinamibacteria > Vicinamibacterales > JAMQPK01 > JAMQPK01. Next base: position 16,773 of record JANNJO010000449.1, on the reverse strand, counting down.
GGATAGCAGAAACCGCGGCGCGTCTTCCGCGTCCAGCACGGTCGGGTGAAACTGCACGAACTCCATGTCGGCGATGCGCGCGCCGGCGCGGAAGGCGAGCGCCACCCCATCGCCGGTCGCGACCGCCGGGTTCGTCGTCTGCTCGAAGACCTGGCCTGCCCCTCCCGTGGCGAGCAGCGTGGCCCGGGCGAGTACGCGGCCGGCCTCGCCGTGCTCGTCGATGAATCGAACGCCGAGGCAACGGCCGTCTTCCACGATCGCGCTGACCGCGAGCGTGTTCTTGAGCACGCTGATCCGCGCGCTGGACGAGGCGCGGTCCCACAACACCCGGCCAATCTCGCGTCCGGTCGCGTCGCTCGCGTGCAGGACGCGCCGCACGCTGTGGGCGCCTTCCGAGGCGAGCGCGGGACGGCCCTGCGGGTCGCGGTCGAACCGCGCGCCCCACTCGATCAGCTCGCGCGTGTAGCGCGGGCCTTCGTCGCACAGCACATGGACCGCGCCCTCGTCGCACAAGCCGTCGCCCGCGATCATGGTGTCGTGCACGTGAAGCTCGGGAGAATCGTCCGGCCCGATCGCGGCGGCAATGCCGCCCTGGGCGTACTCGGTGTTGCTCTCGGAGGGATCGGCCTTGGTGATGATGACGATGTCACCGGCGGGCGCCAGCTCAACCGCGGCGCGGAGGCCGGCGATTCCGCTGCCCACGATTATGAAGTCGCCGCGTACTTCCACTGGCCGTATACTAACGCATCAATAAGTGACGCGATGCGTCACGAGTGACAAGTGCTTAGAGTCGACGTCGCCGCAGGGCCTCATCGCTATCCCATCTACATCGAACACGGCCTGACGGCGCAGCTCGGCCGGCTGATCGAACAGTCGCCGAGTCCGGCCTCGCGGCAGTTCTTCGTCTCGAGCCCCCTTGTGTGGAAGCTGCACGGGAGGGCGATGGCCAGGTCGGTGCCGAAGACCGAGCCGATCCTGCTCCCGGATGGGGAAAAGTACAAGCAGCTCGGCACCGCCGCGCGCGCGTACGAATCGCTCATCAAGCTCGAAGCCGATCGTGGGGCCGGCATCATCGCCGTCGGCGGCGGGGTCATCGGCGACATGGCGGGCTTCATCGCCGCGACCTACCTGCGGGGCATCACGCTGATCCAGGTGCCGACCACGCTGCTGGCGCAGGTGGACAGCGCGATCGGCGGCAAGGTGGGCGTGAACCATCCGCTCGGGAAAAACCTGATCGGCGCGTTCCATCACCCGGCGCTGGTCGCGATCGATCCCGCGCTCCTCGAAACGCTCCCGCGGCGCGAGTTTCGCGCCGGCCTCTACGAAGTCATCAAGTACGGGATGACGTCGAGCCGAGATTTATTCGACCGCATCGACCGCGATATGGACGCGATCTTCGCGCGCAAAGCCGACGCGCTCGTGCCGATCATCGGCGAGTCCTGCTCCATCAAAGCCGCCGTCGTCGGACTTGACGAGCGCGAGGCCGGACCTCGCCGGATGCTGAATTTTGGCCACACGGCCGGCCACGCGCTCGAAGCCGTCACGAAGTACAAACGTTTCCGGCACGGCGAGGCCATCGCCTACGGCATGCTGGTTGCCGCCGAGATCGCCATCGCGCGCGGCGTGATGCCCGATGCCGATCGCCAGGCGCTCGGGCGAATCATCATGAAGCTCGGCCCCCTTCCTCCCGTCGGCGATCTCTCGATGAGGGAGGTGCTCCAGGCCATGAAACACGACAAGAAGGTGATCGATGGCACGCTTCACTACGTGCTGTGCACCGGAATCGGATCGTGGAAGACGGTCACGGATATAACAGAGGCGGAGCTGGCGGCGGCGTTAAAGAGCACCGGTCTAAAGAAGTGAACCTGACAGGGCAGAGGGATGAGGGCAGAGGGCAGACGATCACGTCGGGCGGCTCGGATTTCGATTCTCCGAGGACCGAGCGGTCAAGATCGCGCTCCTTATCATCGCCAACAACTGCCGCGCTTCATTCAGTTCCCATTCGACCTCTTCGGCCGTCACAATTTCATTCCTGACGGCCAGCCTCAGCCAAAAACCCGCTTCCCGTGCTGCCGGCCCGACAAACTTGATGCCGGTCGCTGTGTTGTTTCTTGAGGAATTCGTGTGGCACGTGGTGGCGACGATCGTGGATTCTGCGCACTCCGGTGCGCGTGAGCATTTCGGATTCTGCCCTCTGCGCTCTTACCTCTGCCCTGCCAGAGCTAACTGAGTCCGTACTCCTTCAGCTTCCCCAGGAGCACCTTGTATTGAATGCCGAGAAGATCGGCGGCTCTGCCCTTGTCTCCGCCTCCCTCTTTGAGCGCATGCTCGATCTTTTTTCTCTCGAGTTCCGCTTGCGCGCGGCGCGTGACGTCGGCCAGCGAGCCTGACAGGTCGAACGTGGCCCACGGACTTGGAGGATCGGCGAGAGCCGGCGCGTGCAGAGACAGATTGAGGTGGCGGGCGTGAATCGCGTCGCCCTCGGAGAGGATCACCGCGCGCTCGATGCAATTCTGCAGCTCGCGTACGTTGCCCGGCCAGCGATAGTTCTGCAGCTCGTCGACCGCCGATGGAGCCAGCGAGACTCGCTTCTTCATGTCGCGGCTGAATCGCTCGACGAAATGGCGGGCGAGAATGGGAATGTCCTCGGGCCGCTCACGCAGCGGCGGAATGGCGATCGGGAACACCGAAAGGCGAAAATACAAATCTTCGCGGAATTGCTTCGCGGCCACGGCCGCGCGCAGCCCCTTGTTGGTGGCGGCGACAATGCGCACGTCGATGTGCAGCGTCTGGGTGCCGCCGACCCGCTCGAACCGACGCTCTTCGATCGCCCGCAGGATCTTGGCCTGCAGGCCGAGCGGGAGGTCCCCGATTTCGTCGAGAAAAAGCGTCCCCCGATGCGCCAGCTCGAATCTGCCTGGCTTGCGGGCGACGGCGCCGGTGAACGCGCCTTTCTCGTGACCGAAGAGCTCTGACTCCAGAAGGTTGTCGGGGATCGCAGCGCAGTTGATGGCGACGAACGGGCCGTCGGCACGCGGGCTGAGCGCGTGAAGCGCGCGCGCAAAGAGCTCCTTGCCCGTGCCGCTTTCACCTTCGAGCAGGACCGTCGCATCGGTTCCCGCGCCGCGTTGCAATGCGACAATGGCCCGCTTGAGAGCCGGCGACTCGCCGATAATCGTCGGCGCTCCGCGGCGGGAGGCAAGCTCCTCCTTGAGCAGCACGTACTCCGTCATCAGGCGGCGCTGCTTGAGCGCCCGGTCGACCATCAGCAGCAGGTGCTCCGGATCCACTGGTTTCGCGAGAAAATCGAGCGCGCCCTCCTTCATCGCCGCGACCGCATCCTGGATGCTGCCGTAGGCGGTCATCACAATCACGGGCAGCTCGGGATCCAGTTCCTTCGCCGCGCGGAGCACGCCAAACCCGTCGCCCTCGGGCAGACGGAGATCGGTGAGGACGAGCGCGGGCCTATCCCGCAGCATCGCCTGCAACGCTTCGCGCTGATCCCTCGCTTCGACGACGCCGTGGCGCTGACCTTCGAGGGCCAGCTTGAGCATCGTCCTGAGGGAGTCTTTGTCTTCGACGAGAAGGATGGACACTACAGGCGGGAATCCATTACCGAAGCCAGCCGGGCGGAGCGCCCGCGCGGCGCGCCTCGTCTTCAATGTCCGCGATCGCTTTCGTCTGCTTGGCGATCTCGGCCTTCAGGCGGTCCTGCTCGGCGATGGCAGCGAGCCGCCGTTTCTCGATGACTGCGCGCCTGGCCGGATCGCCCATGGCGACGAATTCGGTGTAGAGCCCGTTGATCTGGCTCTGCAGGGCGTCGTGGAACGCCTGACTCCGCTGCACGGCGGTCTTCGCGTCGGTTATCCGAGTCCGCCAGTATTTTTCGTCTTGACCTGCAGCCGCCGGCGGCGCCTCCGCGGGCTTGACGGCAGCGGGCCTGGCGCCAGTTGCTGCGGGTGCGGGCGGCATCGCAGAGTTCGCTGGCGTACCGGTCGCCGGCGGAGGAGCCGGAACGCCGTCCCCCTTGCCCAAGTCTTCGTTGGTGTACACCTTCGCCTGACCCGTGATCGTCTTTCGGCGCGCCTGCTCGGCGCGCGCGACATCGGCCAGCGATTGCGGCGCAGCGGCAGTGACCGAGGCTAAGAGCAAGGCCACGACTAAACTCGTGAAAATGAACGGTTTCTGCATACTCGTTTCTTATCTTTCTTATCGGCCGGATCTCTCAAAATCATCGTACTACCGCACCTCTTTCCAGGAAAGGACCCTGGATGGGGAAACGGCGGCCTGGACGGCCCTTCGGGTGCCTGAAGGACCAAAGGCGTCGGCTCGCAGGACGAGGACGCCCTCTTCCCCGGCCGGGTCGGGTCCGACCCACACCACGATGTAGGCGTCGGACGGGATATCGTCCCGACGGTTCAGCGCGCCATAGGCGAACAGGTGCCACCCCCGGTCCCCGAGACTTGCCGTCAGATCCGGCAGATTCAGCAACGATCCGTCGCTGAGCGTCCGCTCCCCGCCGGGCGCGCCGTCCACAAAGGCTGATCTGGTCGTGCCAGCCATGACGCCGGGCCAGTCGGCGATCGCCAGCAGTTCCTGGACGGCAAGCTCGAGCCCTGCCTCGGCCGCGTTCCTCGCTTCGTGCGCGTGCGCGTAGTTGGAGGCAACGCGCACCTCGGTGTCCGTGAGCACGGCCAACGACAGTCCGAGCGCCGAAAGGAGCGCCACCGCCATGATCGCCACCACGAGCGCCGCTCCCTTGTGATCGCTCATCATCACTCAGCGCAGGCCCAGGTTGCGGGGCGTCACGACGAAAGAGATCTGCTGGTCGCGCAAAGGGGCTCGAAGGAATGTGCCGGACGCGCGCACCCGAACCTCCACCCGTACGCTACGAACCCGAAGCAGGTCGGCATCGAAGCGGTCAGGCGCCAATGGGTCAGGGGACCAGGGCCCATCGGTCAAAGGGGCGTCATCAAGACGCACGAGCGAAGACGAGAAGCTGCCAGGCACAGGCTCCCCGTAGTACTCGAACGCGAGACCGACGACATCATCCGCAAGAGGCAGGTCCGTGCGGTGCCCGTCGTACTTCATCAGCTCGGAGGTACCGCTTCGCGCATCGTGGCGGAGCCAGTACGTGGCCGAGACGATTTGGGCGACCCTCGCGCCAGGGGCATAGGACTTCGACAGTGCTCCGCCGGCGCGCACGAGCGCAGCCGGTTGATTCTGAACGGCGAGGACGCGAAACGTGTCGTACGCCCCCGTCTCGTCGAACGTCACGGCCAGCGTATCAGGCGCAAAGCCGCACAAGGGATCGCTCTCAGGGCAGCCGGGCTGGCGATCGACGTATACAGCGTTCCCCGCATCGGTCGCGACGCTCACGATCGTCTCGGGGGCGCCCGCCGGCACGTAGAGGACCGAGATGCGGTCATCAAAGAATGCACCGGGCGGGTCGGGGGAAAGGTGGCCGCGGCGTCGCGGCAGGACAGCGGCAAAATATCCCCCGCTCCCCGCGCCGGCCATAATCAGATCTCTGGTGATGGCATCGACGGCGACGCGAACGCGCTGATGCAGATCGATCGCTTCGGGCTGAGCCTGAAAGGCGCCCTGCGTCGGATCCATCAGCGCGAACACCGCGCCGGTGACCGCGAGGACGATCGCCACCGCGATGGTCATCTCGACCAGGGAGAACCCCGCTTTCACCGCACGCTCCGCGATCTGATGGCGAAGGACCGTGCCTCGCCGTAGTTCCTGCGAGCGTGGGAGACCACGATCTGGATCAGGATTGCGCCGGGGGCAGACGAGACCGGCGCAATCGACCAGCGCGCCGTGAACACTCTGGCCTCGCAGGGCCCTGCGCCGGCACACACCGTCGCCCCCGACGCATCGAAGTGCTCGACGGACGCGTTGGTGTCGGCCAGGGTTGCCTCGCCGCGCAGCTGCTCCATCTTCTGTTGCGCCAGCACGGTCGCGATGGTTCGGTACCGGGCGCCGGAGGTCGTGTACACGCCAACCGCCACAAGCTGGGCGAGCGTCACCAACGCACCGGTGAGGAGCCCAATCGCGAAGACCGTTTCAACGAGGGAAAAGCCACGCGCCATGCGACGGATGGCTGCAACGATCGCGCCCGGCGTTTCTGCACGGACACGCCCTCGACGATGGCAGAAATTGCGATCGTCGAGGGCGTGTCAATGCGCGGAAATTACTACTGCGTCGGGCGAAGAATCTGTCTGAAAGTCAGCGTGTTGACGTCGCGGAACATCGGCGTTCCGGGCGGCAGCAGCGCAGGCAACAGAAAATCGGTGTCGAAGTTGAAGTTTCTCGTGCCGTAGTCATACACGTTGGTGCCGTACTTGAACGTCCCCGTCCCTTGACGGCTGTGGAACAAGCTCACGATCGATCCGCGATAATTAATGGACACGCCGGTGATGTTCCAGTCCTCCAGGAGGCGCAGGAAGTTGCCGACGCCGCCGTCGGTTCCGAACAGGAAGTGAGGGGCTCCAGCGGTCGGCCACGTAAACGACTTGCCCTTTCCGGCAATCACGGCGAAACGATAGCCGGTGGTCGTCGCATTGCGCGTGGTCGCAGAGTTGGGATATCGGAACGACATGGCGTCGGTCCAGTTGTTCGAGAGCAGAGTGACCGCGTCGGCGAGCACCGCTGCCGGCACATTCAGCTCGGCGCTGTTTGAGGTCGTCGCGTTGTAGTTGCCCTGGACGTATACGGGATTCTCGGATGCGACCGTCAGGCCGTCGACCGGCATGTTCGTGGTCGTCGTGTTGATGACTCCACCGCGCACGAGCTTGAGGGCCCGCCGGAACAGCGTCGGCCGGTTGATGCGCGCCACGCCTGGATTGGCGGCGTTCTGCGACGTGAAAAAGCTCCAGGGCCGCACGTTCCCGTTGTACATCGCGTGCGTGGCGGCCGTCCACGCCGCGTCGTACGCGTTGCAGCCGGCACAGACTGCCGGGTCCGGTGGGTCCTCGCCGTAGGTTTCGCGAGTAGTGTTGGTCGGGACGTTGAACTCGTTGACGTTCTCTCCGCCGCTCGTGCCGCCATCAAGCGTCGCGTTCGGCGCACCGTCGGCGTTCGGGGAGTTGACGAAGTCCTCGAAACCGAACTCGCCCGTCTCCGCGTGCGCGACGGCGCCATCTTCATCGTGATTTCCCCGGCGATCGGAGAAGTAGACGATATAGCCGTTGGCGTTCCGGGCGGCATTGCCGGTCGTCCCGATCGTGCCGGCGAACCACCTGGTCAGATTCGCGACGTCCAGGGTGATATAGCCCATGACGCCGCCGGCCCGCATGCCCGACCCGGACATGGTCCCCGTAGAGGTGCCGACCGCCACGTTCCGATAGTTGCCCTCACGGGTGTCGTACAGCTGGTTCGGCCAATAGTCGTGCGGGTTCAGGCTCTGCGTGTAGTCGCAGGTGCCGCCCCCGTTGTCGCGCAGGCGTTGAAGGCGGATGACGGCATTCGGATTCGGATCGGCGCAAAGGACGCCTTCCTGATTCGCGGCCGCAATCCCCAGGTTCAGGATCTCCAGCGTCACATCGGTCCACACACCCGCAGCGTTCTGCTTCTCTATCTTGATGAGACCACGGACCTGCGGAGTGTTCACGGGAAGCGGCGAGTTCGTCGAAATCGTATGGCCGGCGGCGGGACTGGCCGTCACGGCGTTGCCTGACACCGTGCACCCCCTGAACCGGGGCGTTGCCTCGTACCCCGTGCACGTCACGAGCACACTATTGGCCGGCGTCGGATGGGTATCGGTGCTGTTCACCCAGAAAAATCGCTTGGAGAACGGCAGGGCGTCGTCAACGTTAATGGTGATGGCGGCGCCGGTAGCGAGGACGGTATGGCTGCCATTGGTCAATGTCGAAACCACACGTGAATACCCGCCGTCCACGACGGTCGCAGACACGACGCTGTTGTCCGGTATCGTTGTCACAATCGACGGAGGGAAGCCGGTGCACACCAGGAACTGCGTCGCGGCTTTTCCTGTGCACGTGATGTTCGCGTAGCCGCCGATCGTCACCAAGGGCATCTTCAACTCGTTCGGAATGGCCGAAACGGTGATGTTGCCAGTGGTCAGTGCGCCTGTGGTTGTTGGAGTGGTCGTCATCGGTCCGACCGAGGTCGCCAGCGGCGGAGTCGTCGCGGTGATCGCGTACCCGGCCACCGGCACGGTATGCCAATCGCCCAGCAGCACGGGCGCGGTGGCGGTCACGACCTCGGGCAGAACGGTGATGTCCGCTACCCGATCCGACAGCAGGATGCGCAAACTGGCCTGCGAATAAAAACGCTGCGCGTAGACTTCCGGATTGCCGGTGTCCTCGTTTACCGGCGGACGCTTGATCAGGTCGATCGGCGTCGCGCCCTGAGACACCAGCGGGAGGTCGAGCCGCTTGGCGCCGTTCTTATAGTTGCGGATGATGTCTTTATACGTATTCTTGGCAAGGGAGAACCAGTTGGTATTCTCCGTCTGGCCCGCCGCGGGATAGGTCGGCATCGTCGTCACGCTGGCTTCGTTGGGCCCGGTCTACTTCAGATTGCGACCTGGTGAGCCAATCGCCGTCGGGATCAGGACGTTCCCCGTGAAGAAATTGGACGAGACCGACAGGCCATTCGAAAAGTGCGCGCGAACGACTTCCTTGACGGCCGTAATGCGGTCGGTGAACGTCAACGTGTTGCCGTACAGATTGGAGAGAAAGAGATTGCCGTTCGTGTGGACCCGGCCACCAAAGCCGAAGTTATCGCCGGCATAGAACGTCAGGTCGGTTTCCGAATAGACGCCGAACTGAAACACCGGCACTGCGACCGTCTGCAACTCGCGGCGGAGACGGACCTCGGCGTTGCCCGTGATCGAGCGTGCCGTTATCGTGATCGGATACTTGGTGATGATGCCTTTGAGGCCCTGGTACGCACCGCTCGTGATGTTGCTGCCGTTCGGGTCTTCGGGCGCGGGGTCTCCATTCGCATCCACGTTATTGAACGACACGGCGTAGCCGGAGCCCACCGTACTGCCCGGCGCGGTGTACTCGAATCCCGTGATCACCGGCGGGTTCGCGTTGAGCGCAAGGATCTGGACACCGGTGGGACTCACGTCGGCTTCGAACAGCTGCGCCAGGTCGGAGGTGAGTTTTTCGAGGCCGGCATGCGCCACCGCATACGCCTGGGTCTGATCTCTGTCGATCGCCGTGGCCCTCACGTCGGAATTGACGGCGGCGTAGAACCCTGCCATCAGCGCCGAGATCAACAACATAATCAGGAGCGTCGTCAGCAGGACGATGCCCGATTCGCCGGATTTATGTGAAACCGCTCTCATATGCTTCTCCATTACCTACGGGGGCGACAGGTATTCGTCGACGAACGCCATACCGCGCAGACTGACCTGAGAGGCCAGCGTGTTTCGAAATAGTTGAGTTTGTCTTGCCCGCGTATTGGTCGAGCGACCCGTCAACACGATATTGATCTTGCGAATTTGGTTCGGGTTGCACGTGTTGGGGGCACAGGCCCCCGAGGTCGTATAGTCGGCCGCGACGAACCGGACGTGCGCCGGGTTATTGATGGCGTCCACGATGTCGAAAGTGAACTGCAGATTGTCGATGTCAATCGCCACGGCCGTGCCGAGCAGGTTGTTGAACGTGGTCGGATGCCCGTTGTTGATCCTGCGGACCAGGCGCGGATGGTCGGTGACCGTCGTATCGAGGTAATAACTGAGCATCCGGATGCGCGTGGCTTTCGTCGGAATCACCCCTGCCGTCAGCGTGTCGGGCGGCGCCGCGGCACGAAGCGCCGCGACGTTTCCAGCGGCCGCCGCCGTCTGATTCAGGTTCAGCGAGTCGCCATTGGCGAACGTGACGCGCCGATTCGAGTAGTCGATGCCGGTGATCTGGACAAAGGTGGTGATCGATCCCTTCTCGAGCATCAGCAGCTGGCCGGTGAGCAGGCGGTCCACGCCGGACGTGATGTTGATCGCCTGACCGTTGGCGGGATAGGTCGCGCTCACATCCATCGTGGTGTCTGTGAGCGCCGTGAGGGGCATGTCGGTAAAGTTGTTATCCGCCGTGATCACCGTGATGACGTCGGTCGCCACGCCGTTAATCGTCGGGCCCAGGCCCGGTCCCGGAATGACCGCATTCCAATCGAGATCGCCCGCCGCGCTCTGAAACGCCGTGCCCGGAGGGCCCGGAACGTTCATCAGCGCGGAATTGGTTCCTGACGGGACCAGAACGACGTGGCCGGGCGGCAAGCCGGAGCCCACCTGGAGCATGTCGCGGATCATCAAATCCATGCCGGTGCGCAGGGAGTTGTTCAACCCGCTCACGAGCACCGCGGCTTCGCTGGCCCGCGAGGCCTGTTGCATCACCGTCGCCGTCGCGCCCATGACGGTCGTCATGATCCCCATTGAGATCAGCATCTCGCCGAGGCTGTAACCCGCCTCGCTGTTGCGCGCGCGAAGAAGTCGATTGAAAATGTTCATGAGAATGACGACACGTAAGTCGTAATGGCGTAAGTCCGGGCCAGCCCCTGGACGGTGTATGTGATCGTGACCGTGATCTGGCGGAGGCTCGGGTTGATAACCGCCGTACCATCGCGCATCAGATCGCTGATGACGATCTCGCGCGTGAAATTATCGAGCGGGGCCAACGCATCGTCTGTGTTTCCCAGAATGCCGTCCGCCCCCGGCGTTCGGAGATATTCGATCTGAGCGTCATCGCCGGTATTCACGAGGCCGTCGTCGCCCGGCAGCGTCAGGCCGGTTGCGCCGTCGAGAAACACTCCGCCCTGCGCCACATTCCGGATCATGCCCCACGACAGCACTCCCGTGTCGCGCGCCGTGTGAACGCTCTCGACGGCCTCGCGTGCCTTTTCTCGCGCGACCACGGCGAACGATGTGCCCGCCATGTATCTGAGCCCGTACGACATGTAGCCCGCCAGCGTGAGCAGACCGGTCGCGAGAATACCGGTCGAGATGACCACTTCGAGCAGCGAAAACCCCTCGTTCGAGCGCACGCGTTGCGCCCGCTTCCGCGCCTGTCTGATTAGTTGGACCATACCGTCCCACTCCACTTCCAACTGCGAATGAGCCCCGTCGCCCCGAATATCGTGACCGCCCGTGCCGTGGCTATCTGATCCCTCGTCGACAGAAAGAGCGTGCCATTCAGCACGTCCCCACTGGAGTCGATCAGCGAGCCATCGCTGGTAAATCGAATCGTGGGGGTCGCACCGAAGGCGATCGCGCCCGTGTACCCGAACGCATCAGGTGTGTCCGGCAGCGTCCCGAATCTCCTGAACTCCTGCTCGTTTTCGAGAAACCGGCTCGCGATAAGCGTCGAGCCGGTCGGCAGCTCCAGGCGGAACAGCTGAATCTGGTTCGGTGCCGTAAAGATGAGCTGAAAGTCCCGACGTTGAGAGGTAGCCTGGTTCCGGCCGAGCTCGATGATGTTCATGACCGCAGAGGTCGAGCTTGCGGCTTTCGCCTGGTTCACCGAGTCCATCGTGATTCCGCTGGCGAGCCCGAACATGATGCTCATGACCGCGACCACGACAATAATCTCGACAAACGAAAAGCCCCGCTCGTTGGAAATGTTGACCACGGCCCCCCATACCGCAAATACAGGGCCGCTTATGGCCTAATGACCAATGCGTGTTATGTGGTTGTGTTGGTATAACTTACCGTCAAAATTTCACTCTTGGCGCAGGAGGGCAATGAGTCAGAATTGCACACAAAATTACCGTCTCGTCGCTCCAGGGTCGCTTCACATCTCTCTCATGGGGCCAGCACCGGGAGCGTCATCTGAAAGCTCGCCCCGCCGCCTGCAGCGGACGTGACCAGAATGCGACCGTTGTGCGTCACGATGATCTTCTGCACCAGCGCCAGCCCCAGTCCGGTCCCGCGCCCTTTCGTCGTGACGAACGGCCGGAAGATCCGCTCGCGATCGGCGGCCGCCACGCCGGGCCCGTTATCGTCAACGGAGACACGGACGTGGCCCGCATCCACTCGTCCGTCCACGACAACACGAGGCGCGATTGACGCATCGACGCAGGCTTCGACGGCGTTCCTCAGCAGATTGCTGAATGCCTGGCGCAGCAACACATCGTCTCCCTCGATCACCGGAAACTCGCCGCGGATGATCACCTGGCCGCCATGCGCGCGCGCCTCGTTCCTGACTTCTTCCGCGGCGCGGTCCGCAATCGCGCGGAGGTCGACAGGCGACAGGGTGAGCTGGGCCGGGCGCGCAAAGTTCAGGAAATTCGTCACCACCTGCCCGAGCGCTTCCGTTTCCTGGCGAATGCCGTGCACGTGCGGGTGGAACGATGCGGGCACGGCGTTCAGGTTGAGCAGCCGCGCGTAGCCGTGGATCGTCGCGAGGCCGTTGCGGAACTCATGGGCGATTCCCGCCGTCAGCTCGCCGACCTGCGCCAGGCTTTCCTTCAGGCGAAGCTGCTCTTCCATTTCCACCACGGGCGTGAGGTCGGTGAAGAGGCAGATCGCGCCGTGAGGCTGGCCATGGCCGTTGGACAAGGGCGAGACGCTCACGCCGAGGTAGGCGGGCGCGTTCCCGGCAGGTCCGATAAACAGCTGGCGCCGGACGATGGGCGTGCCCGTCCCGAGGCATTCCTCGATCACCTGCGCGAGCTCGACCGGCAGGACCTCCCGATACGGCAGGGCGGCGGCCGCCTCGGACAGGTTGAGCAACCGCCGGCCCGCGGGATTCAGGATGCGGAGCCGCCCGTCGCTGCCCACGACGAGCAACCCCGATGAGAGGCTTTCCACGATTTCGCTGCTGAGGCGCTCGGAGGCCTCCGCGCGCGCGGACATCTCGCGCTCCTGCGCCTTCAGTTTCGTGAGCGCTTCGTGCAGTGCGGCCGTGACGAACGCGTTCTCGGTCGTGTTCGGGTTCTCGCTGAGATAACGCTTCGAATCTCGCGCGGCTGAAGCAAACCGCAGCACCGCAAACACGAGCACGCCGACCAGGACCGCGACGATAGCGGTCAGCCCGATGGTGGCGGCGAGGGAGGGATTCATCAGTCGTCAGTCGTCAGTCGTCAGTCGTCAGTAATAGAAGGAGGCGTACCAGTTCACGATGCGGTCGCCGGCCGCGGCGGCGACAAGCGCCCCGGCGGCGAGGAACGTGCCGAAGGGCAGCGCGTATTTCATGTCGCCACGTTTGGACGCGATCATCCCGGCGCCGACGATCGAACCCATGAAGGACGAGAGCACGAGCGTCAGCAGCATGAGCTTCCAGCCGAGGAACGCGCCGATCATGGCGAGCATCTTGACGTCGCCGAACCCCATGCCCTCCTCACCACGAACGCGGAAGTAGATCTCCCCCATCAGCCACAGTGCGCCGCCGCCGAGCACGATGCCGAGCGCCGAATCGCGCCACCCGGGGGGGAGGAAGAAGCTGACGAGCAAGCCGAGCACGATTCCCGGCAGCGTGATGACGTCGGGCAGAATGCGATGCTCGAGATCGATCATGAACAGGACGATCATCGCGCACGCGAAGACCAGCCGCACATACAGGAGTGGCGGCTCGAACACCAGGACCGCCGCGGCAAACACGACGCCGGTCACCAGCTCGACGACCGGGTACTGCAGCGAGATCGGCTGGCCGCATCCGCGGCACCGCCCGCGCAGCATTAAATAGCTGAGAACGGGTATGTTGTCGAGTGCCCCCAGCTTTGCGCGGCAATGCGGGCACCGCGATGACGGCCATATCACCGACTCGCGCAGCGGCAGCCGGTGGATGCAGACATTGAGAAAGCTACCGACCACCAGGCCGAACATCATCGCGGAAAGAGCGAACGCGAGGCTCATAGAGTCGGGGGCGGCGCGGGCGCTGTCAGCGCCGGAGCCGCAGCCGGCTCGGTCGGGAGAGGCGCCAGTGACGACTCGGGGCCGAGGCCCACGTCGCCGGTGGCCGCATCGAGCATGTACGGCGTACCCGACGGATCGAGCGGAACGCCCCGGACGGCGCCTGAGGCCACGAGCTGTTCCCAGGATCGCGCGTGATGCCCGGTTCGCATCGTGAAGCCAGCTGAGGCGGCCTGCAGGAGGTCGATCTGGTCCAGCGCGTCAAGCTGCATCAAACGGCGTTGCGACGCGGCCCGCAGCCACGGGCTTTCCGACTGCGTGAGCTGCTGCCACATGAAACGCGACGCCTGCCGATCGCCGCCGCGAGCGAGCATCACCGCCGCGTAGGTCTTCAACCACCAGGGTGCGCCTGGACGCTCACCTCCCCGCTTGAACCATTCAGCGGCGCGTGCGTAGTCGTGCAGGTTCCAGTAATAGACGAAGCCGATGTCGTGATAGTAGTCCCACTTATCCGGCGTGACGGCGATGCCCTTCTTCAACAAGGCTATCGCCAGATCAGGATGGCCCGCGCCGTCCGGTCGCGGCTCGGCGAGAAAGTGCGCGCCGAACCGGTACGCCACCACGAAATGCGGATCGAGCGTCGTCGTCAGGTCGAGCAAGGGGTAGAGCAGGGCATAGGTTTTCGATTCCTCCGGCTTCAGGTGCTCGTGGCCGTAGTGCTGCAGCGCTCTGATCCAGTACGCGTCGGCAAGAACGGCGTCATACGACAATGCAACTCTTTCGATAACGCGGCCCGACGTGACATACAAAAGCCGATCGTCGACCGCACCTTGCGCGTAGACGGAATCACGCGCGAGTTGCAGGCCGACGGCCGACACCAGCAAGAGCGCGAGCGTCAGCGCGAACGCGAAGGGGCGCCACGGGCGACTCACTTGAAGTCCCGCCGCGCGAAGATGAACGTGGCCGCCGCCAGCAACGCGGCAATGTAGACGAGCGCGTAGGCCGTGTTGAACAAGAGGAGCCCCGCCGGCACGTGCATGCCGTGGACGACCTGGGCCTTGACGTCGAACGGCGCAAGATTCGGCAGCACGTAATACATCGCACGGGCCAGATACGCGGCGGGCTTCGAGTCCACAACCGCGTCGAAATCCTTGAGGTCGGCGTTGAAGTGTCCCACGACGTAGAGCCCGAGCGTGAGCGCAGCGGCGAGCATCGGGCTCGAGAATGTCGAGAACAGCAGCGCCACGGCCGTGATGATCATCAACTGGAGGCAGATCATGGCAATCGCCTTGAGGAGCGCCGGATCGAGCGCCGGCGCGTCCCAGTGGGGCTTGAACCATGAGCCGTTCACCCAGGCCATCGCTCCAAGCACGGCGTAATACGCCACGGTCATCACCGAGATATTGACGAGCAGCGTCAGCACCAGGCCGGCGTATTTGCCGATGATGAACTCTTCGCGCCGAATCGGCTTGGCGAGCAACGCGTAAATGCTGCGGCGCTCTACCTCCTTCGACACGAGGCCGATGCCGATGAAGACCGCGATGAACAGCCCGAACAACGACATCGCCGCCAGGCCCAGGTCCTTGATGATCTTGATCTCCTGGCCGGCCGAGAGCTGGGCGAGCAGATACGACACGACCATCAGCATCAGAGCAAAGATCACAAGATTGAACGGCACCTTGTCGCGAACCGATTCCCTGAATACGTTCACGGCGATGTGGCGGATCGCGCTCATCTCGGCGGCTGCTTCTGAACCTGCGCGACGAAGTAGTCCTCGAGCGTCTCGCGCAGCGGGTTCAGCGAAATCAGGTGGGCCCCGTCGGTTATCAAATCTCTGAGCAGGAGATCGGGAGTCGGGTCCAGGGGGAGCTCCAGCGCGTATTGGTGCTCAGCCACGCGTGCGGCTTTCCAGATGCGACCGGTATGCTTGAGGAGCGTCTCCGACGATAGACCGCCCACGACCAAATCCCATCCCCGGACTTGAAAGGCGTGGATCTCGGACATGCGTCCGACCGACACAAGTTTTCCGTGCGCGAGAATCGCCACGCGACTGCAGAGCGCTTCGGCGTCGGTAAGCACGTGCGAGCTGAAAAAGACCGTGCACCCGCGGTCGCGCAGTTTCAGGATCAGGTTGCGCACGTCCCTGCGTCCGAGCGGATCGAGGCCGGACATCGGCTCGTCGAGGAATACCACTTCGGGATCGTTCAAAATCGCCTGTGCGATGCCGACCCGCTGCAGCATCCCTTTGGAGAACTTCCGAAGCGGCAGGCGCCGCTCGCCGGCAATGCCCACCTCATCCAGCAAGGCAGAGACGCGGCGACGCCGATCGGCGGCGTCGTATCCAAACAAGCTCGCGAAATAGCCGAGCAGCTCTTCCGCGGTCAGATAGTCGTGGAAATACGGGCTCTCAGGAAGGTATCCGATACGCCGCTTCACGGCGACGTCTCCAGCCGGCCGGCCGAGAATGGCGGCTCGGCCAGATGTCGGATAGATGAGCTGCATCAGGATTTTGAGTGTCGTGGTCTTCCCCGCGCCGTTCGGGCCGAGAAATCCGAAGGTTTCGCCCCGTTCGACCGCCAGCGTCAGATCATCAAGCGCGCGATAGGGGCGTGGACGCCAGAACCCAATGGCGAACGTCTTGGAGAGGTTATTGGTCTCGATCGCGAGCATTCGCCCGTATTATCGGCCGTAACAGAAAAAAGGGATGCCCGCGAAACGGGCATCCCTTCATGTGTCTCGGGAACCGAACGGCTGATATCGGCCCTACTTGATCGGCTCGGCGGTATTGGGCGTCACGACGCCGACGGCGCTAATGGCCGTGATCGGACCCGTCGTGTCCTGGAACACCGTTTGGATTTCGCTCGTGCCGAAGTAGCGAGTGCCCGTCGTTCCGGGCGAAGCGGGCGTGGCGGCGACCAGGTAGTTGGGCGAACCGGTAGCAGCGGCCACGC
>JANNJO010000406.1:0-13506 GCA_031395755.1 Acidobacteriota bacterium | reverse complement strand
GCGCCCGCCTTGAGCAGCGCCTCTTCCGCCTGCTTGCGCGCGGTGTTGTCGGTCCCGATCAGCAGATAGCCGATGATGGCGTCCTGCGCGTCGCGCAGCGCCGTCACCGACACCACCGCCGGAAACCGGCTCCCATCCTTGCGGATGTAGGTCAACTCGTAGATGTCTTCAATCCCCCGCGACGCCTTGAACACCAGGGCCTCAAAGCCCGGCGTAATCGGGGTCCCGAGCTCGATACTGAGCGCTTTGGCGCGCGCGATCACTTCCTGCGGATCGGAAATGTCGGCCGGCGTGATCGTGTTCATCACGTCAGCGGCGGTATAGCCCAGCATCCGCTCGGCGCCCACGTTGAAGATCTGGATGACCCCGTTCGCATCAGTGGCAATGCTCGAGAAGTTGGCGCTGTTGAAGATCGCGTTCTGCAGGGCCCCCGCTTTGAGCAGTGCCTCTTCCGCCTTCTTGCGCGCGGTGTTGTCGGTCCCGATCAGCAGGTACCCGATGATGGCGCCCTGCGCGTCGCGCAGCGCCGTCACCGATACGACCGCCGGGAAGCGGCTCCCGTCCTTGCGGATATAGGTCAGCTCGTAAATGTCTTCAATCCCGCGCGACGCCTTGAACACCAGGGCCTCGAAGCCCGGTGTAATCGCGGTTCCGAGCTCGACGCTGAGCGCCTTGGCGCGCGCGATCAGCTCCCGCGGATCGGAAATGTCCGCCGGGGTGATCGTGTTCATCACGTCAGCGGCCGCGTAGCCCAGCATGCGTTCGGCACCGACGTTGAAGATCTGGATGACCCCGTTCGCATCAGTGGCGATGCTCGAGAAGTTGGCACTGTTGAAGATCGCGCTCTGCAGGGCCCCCGTTTTCAGCAGAGCCTCGGTGTGCGGGACATCAACGACCGCTTCCGCGGGACCTTCGTGGGCAGTAGGCATGTGCTCCTGATTTCCCTGATCCCGACCTTGTGACGAGTGCGGCAGATAGAGGGGTCGATTGCACAGACAAGCGTTGCGCGGGTCGCGGGTCGTGTCGACGCAGATTAGGCAGCGGTCGGCGCTGGGAAATCTTCTCCTAGACATTACCCGGAAGGGACCTGGGGGGCTGTTCCCTTTTGAACAGCCTGTTTCGGAAGGCCGAAAAGGAGGGCAAAGCTGTCCCCGTGAAGATGACGGTCACGGTCAACTTCAGTACTCGACGTTGACGCGGCGACAGCCAGCGCGTTACTTAGGGGGCACGGGCGTGCCGGACGACGGCCCGATGCGTGTCGTTTGCCGTGCGACAATCTGCCAGCCGTGCGGCCCTTCGGAGCGCTTCACCAGGACCCAGAGAATATTCAGATGGTTGTCGAGCATTTTGCCCGGCTGGCCGTTTCGAAAATCGGTGACTCCCTTAACCAGGGCGACGGTGCCATAAATGCGAATCGTCGTGTCGCTGAATCGCATGAACTCCGCCTGTCCGGGGCCCTGGATGTTCTTCAGCACTTGCGCTTTGGTTTCAGTCAAACCGGATGAGTGGGCGTACGTCACATCTTCCCCGTAAATCCGGGCCAGTGTCGGCACGTCCTTGGCGAGGGTCGCCTTGGCCATCGCCTCGAGCGTCGCCATCACCGCTTTTTCTTCCGCCGGATCGTTAGCCGCCCAGACACCGATACCCGATACGAGCGCGCAGAGAATGATGAGAAGGTGTGTTTTCATGGCTAGGTATATAACACGGTTCGCGGCCTTATGGCCGGAGTACCGTTTGCGTGGGATACAGCCTGCAGTCGATCACCCTTCCTGCCACCGTCGGGCGGATCGATCCGATGCCCACGGAGTACGCCACATGTTGCGCGGTGATTGATGGTCCACGCCCTGAGCGCCGACACCGCCGCCGCCCCTGTTCGACTCCTGACCGACGACTGTCGACTGTCGACTAACTGCGTAAGTGCTTGTTGAACCAATCCAGCGTGCGCTGCCATGCGAGCTTCGCCGCGGCTTCGTCGTACCGCGGTGTTGTGTCGTTGTGAAAACCGTGATTGGCCTTTGGATAGACGTAGCCTTCGTGCCGGACGTTGTTCGCCTTGAGCGCGGCTTCATAGGCCGGCCATGCCTGCACGAGGCGTGTGTCGAGTTCCCCGTGGTGCACGAGCACCGCCGCTTTGATCTTCGGGACATCCTCCGCCGCAGGCGCGCCGCCGTAAAACGGCACCGCCGCGCCCAGGTCCGGCATCCGTACCGCCAGCGTGTTCGAGATGGCGCCGCCAAAACAGAATCCCACGACGCCGAAGCGGCCGGTGCTTTCCGGGCGCGATTTCAACCAGTTGATGGCGGCAATGAAATCCTCCGTCATCTTCGGGCGATCGACTTTTCCGAACAGTTGGCCGCCTTCTTCGTCGTTGCCGGGGTAGCCGCCCACTGAGGTGAGGCCATCGGGCGCAAACGCGATGAAGTTCGCGGTGCCGAGCCGGCGCGCCACGTCCTCGACATAGGGATTCAAACCGCGGTTCTCGTGGACGACGAGCACCGCCGGATATTTACCCGCGGCGGCCGGCCGCGCGAGATAGCCCTTGATGGAGCCGTTGCCCTGCGGCGACGGCACGGTCGCGTATTCCGTGCGGATGCGTTTATCGTCCTTGGGCACCTGCTGCGCCCATGCGTAGTTGGGTTTCAGCGCCTCGAAGAGGCCCGCCACGGTCAGTCCGCCCACGGCGAACTTCGCCGCGCCCTCGAAAAACCCGCGCCGATCGATGTCGCCGTGCACGTAGAGGTGAAAGAGATCGAGGAGTTCCTGCGGAAAGTCCGACGCCTTTTGTCGTTCCATGGTGCTGCTCCTTTATTGGCGGTGAGGCCGCCGAGCATACCATGGAGCGCGTCCTACGGATTTTTCCGAGCGTCCTCTTCGTGGTCTTCGTCTTCTTCGTCTTCTTCACGTTTCAGGACGCAGCCGTCGCAGCGAAGCGCGTACGGGATCTCGTCAACGATCATATTTGCGCGCACGTCGAGCAGGATGAGATGACGCCCCACGAATCGATACTCCAGGTCGGGAGCCAGATCCGGCAGCAGCAGCAGAATCTTCGTCGGCATCGTGGCGAGGCTTCGCTTCTTTGAGTATGTGTCGTTGACGTCCACGTCGAATTCCGAGGGGGAATCGTCCATGATTGCCGCCACTGTGTCCGGGTCCGCCTGGGCGCGGAGCAGTTTTTTGATCTGCCCTTCCATTGCCGGCACAAAGACCTGGTAGCGGCGCGATCCCCGGGCATCGCGAATCCGCTCGGCCAGGTGCCGCTCGAATCGCTCGATATCGTCAGCGTTGATGGTCACAACCAGCGGCGGAAGCCCCGACTCCAGGCGGCTGCGCAACGCCGCGTAGTCCTGGACCCTGCTGCTGAACCCCGCGAGCGTCTCGGCATCAAAGTCCCCGAGGACCAGGACACTGAAATCAGGCTCAGCGTCCTGCGCGCGGGGTGCGCCGGGCGCCTGCGCTCCAGCAATGCCGGCGTAAATGACCACGGCCAGGGCTCTCCATAGAATTCGAGCTAACTGCATGTCGGTGGACTTTGCACGTTACGTACCAGGCATCGTACTTGCGATCTTTAAGGCCATGCACAGCTTTTTAACGACTCTGGTCGTGGCGATTGCTGCATTTGGCTGCAGTGGCAAGCCGGCTTCACCTACCTCGTCTGGCGAGCGGGTTCCCGTCATTGTCGCGTTTGGCGATAGCCTGACGTCGGGACCGGGCCTGACTCCCGCGCAAACATACCCCGCATTGCTCCAGCAGTGGATAGTAAGCGAAGGCCTCAACTTCCGCGTGGTCAATGCCGGCATTACCGGGGCTACGACCGGCGAAGCCGTGCCCCGCTTTGCGGACGCCCTGGTACCCGACACGCGAGTCGTGATCCTGGCGCTCGGCATCAACGACGGGCTCCGCGGCGTTCCGGTGGCGACCGTTGAGCGGAACCTGACCGCCATGATCGAGCACGCGAAGTCCCGAAACATCGCGGTGCTCCTCTGCGGAATGGAAGCTCCGCCGGTCGCCGGCTTCACCTACTCACTCGAGTTCCACCGCCTCTACACACGCGTGGCCGAGCGCTACGGCTTGCCGCTGGTCCCGTTCTTTCTGCTGCGTGTCATCATCGACCCGGATCTGAACCTGGCGGATCGGTATCACCCAAACGCTGCCGGCCATAAGGTGATTGCGGAAACCATCTGGCCATACTTGCGCCCGATGCTCTAGCGCGCTACTCTCTCCCCACACAGGAGGAGTTCTATGAGGGTTACCCGTCTTTCGGTTACGGCGTTCGCTTTTACAGCATTCGTGTTCGCTGGTCTTGCGGTTGGCCAGGGCCAGGCCCCCCAGCAACCTGCGG
Organism: Acidobacteriota bacterium; assembly: GCA_031395755.1. GTDB lineage: Bacteria > Acidobacteriota > Vicinamibacteria > Vicinamibacterales > JAMQPK01 > JAMQPK01. Next base: position 9,167 of record JANNJO010000406.1, on the reverse strand, counting down.
CGCAGGCCGCTGCCCCGCCTCCACCTCCGCTGCTTCATGCCCAGAACCTGATCATGATGCCGGATGGCGCCACGTCGAGCGGCAACAACCGCGTCTTCGGCTCGGCCAATCAGACAGGGTTCTACATTACGCGGAACCGGTTCGCGAACAACAGCACGAGCCGCCCGCACTACCACACGATGGACCGGTGGGTCACGGTCATCAAGGGCACGTGGTATGGCGGTACAGGCAAGGTGTTCCGGGCCAAGGAAATGGTCCCGATGCCCGCTGGCAGCGTGATGTACCATCCGGCCTACTTCATCCACTACGACGGTAACCAGGATGGAGGGGAAACCATCGTCCAGATTCAGGGCTACGGCCCGGTGACGACGGTGCAGGTGGAAGAGGATGAGAGCGGCAAGCCGGTCAACCGCGGCGGCGAAGGCGCCGGGTACGCGGTGACGCCGCCAGGCGCGAAGCCCGCGCCGCCGCGAAGTAGTGACCCCGACCCGATCAGGAGATCAAGGCTACGACGGCAGGCGCGTCACCTTGATCACCTGATTGAACAGGTATTCCACATCGATGCGGTCACCGGCCTCCAGCGATTCCGCGACAATCGCCTCCGGGCCCACACGCGCAGCGTTGAGCTGCTCGGTCGTATCGTCGACGTGCGTGAAAACGATCTCCCACGACGCCTGGCCGTGGATGCTGATCGGTTGGATTCTTTTCAGGATGGCCTGGCGGCTGCCCTTGAGCATCCATTAATTCTACGCGCTCGGACCGCCGAGCGGCAGAAGACGTTGTCGCCTTTGTCCGCGTCCTCACTCGACAGGTAAAGGCCCGACGCAGCCGGTGCTATCATGCCCGCATGAAGGCAGCCGATTGCATCCTCTTCAGCGGCGGCGCACCAGGGACCGAAGCGGAGTTTGGCACGTGTGCCGAGCGGCACGGCATCGAGGAGGTGAACTTCACCTTCGACGGTCACAAAATCGTCCGCCAGCGCGGCGTGCGTGTCCTGAATCACGAAGAGCTGCAGAACGGAGACGTCAGCCTCGAATACGTCAGCCGCCTGATGCACCGGCGCTACACAGACAGCCCGACGATCCGGAAGGTGCTGCAGACGATGTGGTACCAGGTAAATAACGGGCAGGAGATCTGGGTGATCGGTACGATCCTCGAGGATAAAACCGTGCGCGGCGGCACTGGTTGGGGCGCCGAGTTTGCGAAGATCTGCAACAAGAAGCTCCACGTCTTCGATCAGGAGAAGAAGAGCTGGTTCTGGTGGAACGGGGAGGAGTGGCAGGCTCCCGACAGCCCGGATGGCCCGCGCATCATGCATCCGCACTTCAGTGGTACCGGCACACGCACACTCCAGGAGCCCGCTAAAAAGGCGATCGAAGCGCTGTTCACCCGATCGTTCGAGTAAGGTCGGGAATCTGTAATCATTCGCTACAGCTTGCGCCGCGTTCCCTTCCACCTCCTTCGGTACGGAAACTGCAGAGCTGTAACAGCATCATGACGAAAAGGATCTGTCTGACGGTGGCCGCCGCCTGGTTCATGGCGGGGTGCGCCAATTCCGCGAGTTCCGCTCAGGCCCCACGGGGTGCCGCTTCAGCTCCCGTCGCAGAGGCCGCTGCGACCTTGGCTACCCCAGCTCAGGGTCAGCAAATGCCCCGCGGGACCAACGTCAACCCAGACGCAGGCGTGCTGGCGGAATTCAAAGCCAAAGTCGACGCCTACGACAAGCTGCGACGTGATCTTGAAAGCAAAACCCCAGCGCTGAAACGCACCGAGGATCCCGCCAAAATCAACCTTGCGGAAAAGACGATGGCGGAACAGATCCGGGCGGCTCGTGCGAACGCGAAACGAGGAGATATCTTCACTCCGGCGACTGCGGCAATGTTCAGACGGTTGCTGGGTCCGACGTTAAAAGGGTCCGAGAGCGAGAACAAGCAGGCTATCAAAGAGGATGCACCTGAGCCGAAAGATATTCCCTTCAAGATCAATGGCGAGTACCCGAAGGACGAACCGATGTCCACGATGCCCCCGGACGTCTTGAGGGCGCTGCCGCCGCTGCCTGAGCTCCTTCAATTCAGGTTCGTGGGCAAGCATCTCCTTCTGTATTGCTCGCGCGGGAACCTGATCGTCGACTACATGTTGAATGCGATTCCGTAGCTCCCGTTGAGGACGGTGCCATGACACACACACGCGTAATTTCCACCCTGGCGCTCGCCGCTGCGATCGCGACCGCAGCAGCCGCGCAGGACATGACGCTGCCAAATAGACAGGGCACGGTGAAGTTTGCGGTCATCGGCGACAGCGGCACCGGCAACGCCGATCAGTACCGCACGGCGAAAGTCTTCGTCGACTCGCGGCAGACATTTCCCTACGAGTTCGTCCTGATGATGGGCGACAACATGTACGGGGGCGAGAGCTCGCGCGACTTCCAGAACAAGTTCGAGAAGCCGTACAAGCCGCTCCTCGACGCGGGGATCAAGTTCTACGCGGCGCTGGGCAACCACGACAGCCCGAACCAGCGCATGTACAAAGCGTTCAACATGAACGGCGAGCGCTTCTACACGTTCAAGCCAAAGGACGGACTTCGGCTCTTTGCACTCGACAGCAACTACATGGATCGGACGCAGCTCCAGTGGCTGGAGAAACAGCTCGCGGCGAGCGGCGCGGACTGGAAGATCGCCTACTTCCATCACCCGCTGTATTCATCCGGCGGACGCCACGGCTCAGACGTCGCGCTTCGCGAGCAACTCGAACCGCTCTTCGTGAAGTACAGCGTCGACGTCGTCCTCCAGGGCCACGACCACTTCTACGAGCGCATCAAGCCACAGAAGGGCATCACCTACTTCGTCTCTGGCGGCGCCGGGAAGCTGCGAAAAGGCGACATCGGCACCAACCCAATGACGGCGAAGGGGTTCGACGACGGTTTCCATTTCATGCTGTTCGAGCTCGAGGGCGATCGCCTGCACTTCCAGACGATCTCCGATCTCGGCAAGACCATCGACTCAGGCGTGATCACGCGGAACAGGAACCAGACGAACGCGCCCGCCAATGCGCCGCCGGCCACTCAGACGACCCCGAATCCCATTGCGGCGGCCGATCGGGTGGGCACAGCCAAGCCCACTCCGGCGAAACCGGCGCCGGCGCCATCTGCACCGGCGAAGCCCGCGCCGAAAGCGGGCGCCAAGCCGTAGAAGCGGGAGTGCCTGCGCAGGTCAGCGCGCGGTGGCCGCCGCCGTCGCCAGCACTTCGGAAGATGCGGACGCCATCGATTCGTAGTACCGGACGAATCGCGTGGCCTCCTCAGCCTTGTATGGTCTGAGATTCTCTGCCCACCTGAAGCCGATCACCTGGAAACGAAGCCCGACTTCGATCTGAAATGGCCCGTCTGTTTCAGCAACAGGGATGGCGTAGCGCACGCGATCGCCGCTCGACGAGAAGTCGGCGTCATCCGCAGCGGTGCCGATGACCGCAATCCACGGATCGGCCTTGGCTTTATCGAAGCCCCTGGGCAGCACGCGATTATCCTTGAGATAGCGGACGGCGCTGAGAAGGCCCGTCGTGGGTCGTCCGGCGGGATCGCTCATCACCGATTCGTAAATCTGTACCTGATCTGGCCGGGTGATCTCGAGGTAATGAGGCTCGATGCCGAGAGGATCCGCATCGTTGTCGTTGCCGGCAATCGATCCGTTCGGCACCACGGCACCGGATTCAAACACCGTGCGGCCATCGCGGCCACGGACCGCCAGATGAATCCACGCGCGGCGCGACGGGTAGCCGGTCGGCAGCTTGTGGCCTGTCAGGTTCCTCACGCTGACATCGGCGACGAGCCGGCCGTTCGAGACCGATGCACCTTCGACGGAAATTTCCGCGGTTGATGTGTGGAGATTCGCCAGCGTCGTCTTGACCGCGGCATCCATCTGGTCCGCCGGCGCCGTCACTCCCAGCTCGTCTCGATATCGATTCAGCATCCGCTGCATGAAGAAATTGCCGCCGACGAAGGTGTGGCGCGCGAAGCCTTTGCGCGGGGCGCCCAGCACCGACGCGATGGGCGTCTCTTCTTCGACCACCGGCATGTGGCACGACTGGCAGCTGCGCTGTTCGCCGATGAACGCGCTGTTCTTCCACTCGAGAAACGGCATCTGTTCGGGCAGCTCGCCGATGACGTCGCCGTTGGGCCCTCTCGCCTTTGTCACGAGGGTGTGGCATGTGGCGCACAGCTCCGACTGCTTGACATGCGGCGCCTCGGTCGGCTGAAAGCCCGTCGCCGATCGCATGATGGTGGAGAGCCCCCGCTCGATCTTGAACGGGCCGAACATCGGTCGAGGTTCCTGCGTCGCTCCGGGGTGCACGGCATAGCCGCCCGCAAAGCTCGCAGGAGTGCCGAAATTCTTGTCGGTGATTTGATGGCAGAGCGAGCACGCCACGCCGTCGTGCGCCAGGCGATCCTGCCGGCCGCGTTCGTCCAAGACTGGAAGGTGCTCGAAGACCTCTCCTTCCCCGCCGGTCATGCGGGCCTCTGTGCGCGACATCGGCATGTGGCACGTCGCGCACTCGTCCTCAATCGCGGACGATGCGGTCGGATGATCGATGACTTCGCGTCGAACGGCGGCCTGCCAGTATGGGTCGCGAGACGAGTTCGCCATCATCGAGGCGCGCCAGCTGGCGCCAATCGAGACGTCCTCGCCCGACGGTGTTCGCAGGCCGTTGTGACACGCCATGCATTGATCGGAGGTTTTGAACAGCTCTGCTGGAGGTTCGCTGCCGCTCGGGCGCACCACGTCTTGCGCGTGACCGATGGCCGCGGCGAAGACGGCGAGCGAGAGAATGGGGACCAGAATGCGCATCACCACCCTGAAAAGACGCTGCCGTCGAACCAGTCCCACAGGACGTAGACGAGCACGCTGGCGCGGCGGGTGCTCCGCTGCGTCATGGGGATGCGCACGCCCGCGTTCAGCAGCACGTGCTGCCGGGTGCTCAGGCTGACCTGCATTTGCGGCAGCGCGTCCCAGGTGCTCGACGCGCCGGTGTCGATCGCGCGCGAGGCCAGAAGCTCTACCATCGGCGACCAGGCGCGGCCCCACGTCTGTTCCATGAAGCTCTTCCCGACCGCCAGCCGCCAGAACGCTTCCTTCGGCGCCGAATCCCCACCGGCCGGCGCCTCAATGCCAGCATGCGCGTGGAGGAATCCGTCCGTGACCAGCGGAAGGGCCTGGCTGAGGGTGGCGAAGCCCTCGAAGACCGCGCCGCCGGTTTGAACTTTGATCTCGCCGCCACCCGACACAATCGAGCCCCTGCGATGGCTGTCGAAGAGCACGTGTTTATACGCTCCCCCGATTTCATCCACATCACGCGCGAAGATTTCGTATTGGCCGCGCCGGCCGACCCGATGCTCGTAGAGAAACACGCTGCTGACCGCCCGCTCATCTCCTCGCCCAAAAGTCGCGGTCACGACGGCCTCATTTTCCGGGTACGCCTTTTCGGTGACGAAGGGACGCGGCAGGTTGAGGTCGCCGTGGGGCCAGCCGCGCTCCTTGCAGAAACCCCTGACATAGCCGATGAGCCTTCCAACCTCCTCGTCCGAGAGCTCCTCGCCGAAGGCCGGCATCATCGAGTCGAACGCGCGTGCGGGGCCGCCGCGATGAATGACGGAGTACCAATCGAGGTCGGCTTCAGGGGTCGTCAGGCTGCAGTCGGTGAAATCGGGAGGGTCAGTTTCGAAACCGCGAACCGCGACGGGCTGTCCCCGGCCATCCGATCCGTGGCAGGCAGCGCACGCTGATTCGTACAACTGTTGTCCCGTGAAACCCGAGCGATTGGAAGATTGCGCGTCGACGTCCGCATCAAAAAGCAGCAACGCGAGGACGAAGACGAACGCCACCATGAAGGAGCCGACGGTAGCATGACGAATCGCGAACCAGGAAACCTGAGAACTAATCTCATGATTTACGGCGCCCCACAACGATATCCGGGATGCTCCTGCGTGCGACGAATTTGTCGACGTTTGTTGAATCGAGACAAGAATGTCTGGAAGCATGTCCTCTCTCGCAATTACCTTGCACTCGATGGGCGAAGCCGTCGATCTGGAAACACACATTCTTGTCTGGATTTATCGCGCTTACCACAAACACGTCAGATGGAGAGAGACCTGCCGCTGGCGCGGATCGGTTGATTTCGCCATTTTATGCTAGATAAATCACGCGATTACCGTCTCGCCGCGTCGCCGATGCGCTTGGCGCTGATTTTGTAACACGGGCACGCGTCAACGTTCCGCTCACTGCATTTTCTGCAAAGGTGTGTGATGAATCAAGCCGACACTGCCTGGATGTTGGTCTCGACCGCGTTGGTTCTGCTGATGACGCCGGCGCTCGCCTTTTTCTACGGCGGGCTCGTGCGCTCGAAGAATGCCCTCAACACGATGATGATGAGCTTCATCTCGCTCGGATTCGTCGGCGTGCTCTGGGCCGTCGTCGGGTACTCGCTGGCCTTCTCGACCGGCAATAACTACATCGGCGACCTCTCGCGCCTCTTCCTGCGCGGCGTCGGCCTCGAGGCGCAGGGGACCATTCCCCACTATCTGTTCATGGCCTATCAGGGCACGTTCTGCATCATCACGGCGGCGCTGATCTCCGGCGCCATCGTCGAGCGGATGCGCTTTTCGGCCTACCTCGTGTTCATTGTGCTCTGGGCGCTGCTCGTCTACTCGCCGGTCGCCCACTGGGTGTGGGGCGGCGGCTGGCTTGCCGACATGGGCGCGCTCGACTTCGCCGGCGGCACCGTCGTGCACGTGAATGCGGGCGTCGCGGCGCTGGTGGCCGCCATCGTCGTCGGCAAGCGGCGCGACTATCCAAGCTCGTCCCTGCTGCCGCACAACGTGCCGTTCACGCTGCTCGGCGCCGGCCTGCTCTGGTTCGGATGGTTTGGATTCAATGCGGGCAGCGCGCTCGCCGCGAGCCCAATCGCGGCTCTCGCGTTTGTGACCACGTTCCTCGCGCCCATGGGCACGCTCGTGGTCTGGACGACGCTGGACTACGCGCGTGGGGGCAAGCCCACCGCCGTCGGCGCGGCGACGGCCATCGTGGTCGGTCTCGTTGCGATCACGCCGGCAGCCGGTTTCGTCGGACCCATGAGCGCGCTCGCACTGGGCGCCATCGCGGCGGTGCCGAGCTATATGGGGCTGGTCTGGCGCGCGAGGACGTCGCTCGACGATTCGCTCGACGTCGTCGCCGCTCATGGAGTGGGCGGCACCGTCGGTGCGCTGCTCACCGGCGTGTTTGCCCAGAAAGCGCTGAACGGCATCGCCGACGGTGCACTCTTCGGCAACCCGGCGCAGCTCGGCATCCAGGCGACCGCGGTCGCCGTGACGATCGTCTACAGCGGCGCCGTCAGCTTCATCCTTCTCAAGCTCATCGGCCTGGTCATTCCGCTTCGTGCCTCTGCAGACGATGAGTCTGTCGGACTCGATATCAGCAATCACGGAGAGGAAGCGTACGTGCACGGCGAGGCCAGCAGCAGAATGACTTCCCACGCGGGGGCGGTGAAAGCCGTTCCGGCACTGCGATCGGAGCTCGCATGAAACTGATCAAAGCCATCATCCGTCCGAACAAGGTCGACGATCTGAAGGAAGCCTTCGCCAAAATCCAGATCGCCGGCATGACCGTCACCGAAGTGCGCGGCCACGGACGGCAGAAGGGTCACACGGCGGTGTATCGAGGTCGGGAATACGAGGTGACGCTTCTCCCGAAGATGCAGGTCGAAACGGTGGTGCCGGACAGCCTCGTGGAGCCGGCCCTCCAGGCCATCCGCGAGGCCGCCCATACCGGGGAGATTGGGGACGGCCGCGTGTTCATCTGCCCCGTCGAACAGTCGTACAACATTCGGACGGGGGAACGAGATACGTAGCTTACTTTTTATTTTTGCTCCGACACGCACCCCACGCCCACAGCGCGACCGACCACTGTCGCTTCTGGCTGCGATGGACGACGGTACGGGCTGTCACGGCGCGGCCGCGCCGATCGAGCGATAGGCACAGCCTGAAGTTGTCGCCCGTTGAGGCCTGCCGCTCTGCGCTCAATACGTCGAGCAGCGTAATGGCGCCCTCGCTGCGGTTCGTCTTCTTCTGATTTGCGAGGGCAAAATTCAAGGCGGTCCGCACTTCGCGGTCGTCGATGGCGACCGGGCGATAGGCGTTGGCGCGGACGGGAGCCGGGCGCGGAGATGACTGTCCGGCCGCCTCGAACAGAATCGTCGCGACACCGACAAAGACAACCCCGCCGACAATCCAGCGGCTTACCCGAAGCGTAGAGTCCATGAGGGGGGGATCATACCACCCGGGGGGCGCCGAGGGGTGCCAGATCCGGCGCGTCCTTATTCCAGCGGCCGGACGACGACAAAGCCGTCCACGTACGAATACGGAGTGAGGCCGGCGATCTTGCTCATTCCTTCCGTAAGCCTGATGGTGACGCCCCAGGGATCGGTGAGGGTCGCCGCCATGAGCCCGAGCTCGGGATCGCGGCCATAAGGAACACCGAATGTGACGCCGTTCGCGCTCAGTTTTACGGTGTGCGCCTGCAGGTTGTCGATATCGAACCCGATGCTGTCCATCAGGCGGCCTTTCATCGGCACGCCCGGAATTTTCTGACTGCCGAGCGGCGCGAGCGTCAGGTTCATTCCAGGCAGATCGCCAGATTCATAGGGCCCGCGCATCGTCGGCTTCAACAGCAGTTTTTCCACATACCACTTCTTCACCTCGGCCGGTTGTGCGATCCAGTAGTGCAGGTGATGGCTGACGACTGGAGCCGGCAGCCGCGAATCCTCGACGAGCTCCATCCGAAACGTGTCCGGACCCGTGACATACGTCTGGGGCGTGGTTTCGCGGCCGATGCGCGGCGGATCGTACTTCAGGCCCGCGGCGTCGAACCGCGCGGTGTAGTCCGCGAGCTTCCGCAGCTTGAGGCCCATGTGATTGATGGTCGTACCCTCGCTGGGACCGGTGCTGTTCTGTTGCCTGAACAGAATCACCACTCCTGGGATGGTCACCCCCTGCAGCTGACCGATCGTGATCGGTTTGGCATCGAACTGCCGGGTCCAGAACGTTCGATGGGCGTCGACGTCGCTGACGTTCAGCAACACGTGTCCCATCCTCATACCGAGGTCGTCGGGCAGAAACAGCT
>JANNJO010000397.1:0-5003 GCA_031395755.1 Acidobacteriota bacterium | reverse complement strand
GCGCCCGCGAGCGCCACGTCACGGTGTCGCCGGTGGAGCAATTCCAGTCTTTTACTGGAAAGGGCGTCTCGGGCACCGTAGAAGGGCGCGCCGTCGCCATCGGAAACCTTCGATATCTCGAGGAGCTCGGCGTCGATCCCGGCCCGCTGCGAGCACGCGCCGACGAGCTGCGGCGGGAGGGGCAGACGGTCATGTTCGCGGTGATCGATGTGGGGTCCGGCTCAAGCCGGACCGCCACCAGTTTCGGACTGATCGGTGTCGCCGATCCCGTGAAGCCGACGGCACGCGAGGCGATCGAATCGCTGCATCGCGAAGGCGTGAAGGTCGTCATGTTGACCGGCGACAACCGCACAACGGCCGAAGCCGTGGCGAAATCGGTCGGCATCGACGCCGTCGAAGCCGATGTCTTGCCGGATCAGAAAGCGGTGGTGGTGAAACGCCTTCAGGAACAGGGACAGCGCGTGGCGATGGCAGGAGATGGCATCAACGACGCGCCGGCGCTCGCGCAGGCGGACGTCGGTATCGCGATGGGCACCGGAACGGACGTCGCGATGGAGAGCGCAGGAGTCACGCTCGTCAAGGGCGATCTCCGCGGTATCGTCCGCGCGCGACGGCTCAGCCGTGCGACGATGAAGAACATTCGCCAGAATTTGTTCTTCGCGTTCGTCTACAACGTGCTCGGGGTGCCGGTTGCGGCAGGCATCCTGTATCCCTTCTTCGGGCTGCTGCTGAGCCCGATGATCGCCAGCGCCGCCATGACGTTCAGCTCGGTGTCCGTGATCGGCAATGCGCTGCGGCTGAGGCGAACGGCACTGTAATGCCAGCGCGAACGCGTTGCGGAAATTTTCAGCAGCAGGTGGAGAAATCCCGCAGTCATGGCTCTGCAGCGGCTAGAAGTGGGGAAAAATGCCTGACTCTCCGGACCTGCCCGGCTCAAGTAGTTGGCGTCCTTCTTGCGATCTACAGAGCCGAGCATTACGTGTTTCGAGCAACTGTACTTTCGATTGTGCTGACACTGGCAATCTTGCCACACGCCACGCTGTTGTGCCGAGCATGGTGTGACTCGCAGGCGGACGCCCCGATCGGGTGTCACCACGAGGATCGGGCCACCTCACTAAGCGTGGTGGCTGACGGCCACAGCTGCGACAACGTCGTGATCGGCGCGGCATTCGTCCGAGAGGACGTGCGGCGCGATGTCTCTTCCCCGGATCAGGATCAGGGGATTCCGGTCCCCCGCTATCAGATTGCCTGTTCAACGATCGACGCCCGCCTCGGCCAGGAGCACGGGCGTCAGCGGTCGATTGACACGCGACCTCCCGTAACCGCGCTCCGAATCTAAATCGCCGTCCGCCCACACCCGAAAATAGCTGTGCGTGAGCAACACGCGCGGCCGTCAATAACAGCAGTTTCTCCGTGACGTCATGTTGCGAAGAGAGGTTGGTCCGTCATGAGAACGATCCATTTCCGCGCACTCTCGATCGGCACGCTTGCGCTTCTTACGCTGGCGGCGGGCGCCGCCGCACAAGGGCCGTCCTCGGCCGTTCTGAACAAGCTGGATGTCCAGAAGCTTCTCACCAGCGCTCAACCGGCCGACAACGTGAAGCTCAGCGCGCACTTCTCCGGGCTGGCAGAGCGGTACGACGCTGAAGCCAGGCAGCACACGGCGATGTCGCAGGCATCCGTTGGCAATCCGAGCCGGGCGCTGGCGACGGGGATGAGCGCGCACTGCAAGCGACTCGCGGAGCTCAATACACAGTCGGCGGCAACCGTGCGTGCGCTCGCAGTGCACCACAAGAAGTTGGCGGCCGGCACGCCCTCCGTCGCGCCCCGCGATAGTGCCGGGTTCCAAGGGGGCGCAGGCGCACCCAATCCGACCAAACAGGACCTGAGCGCGCTTGCCGCCAATGCAGGTACCGTCGCCGATCATCGGGCGCTCCAGGAGTACTTCCTGACGGCGGCGAAGCGGTACACGGTCGACGCTGACGAACACGTGACGATGGGGCAGTCGTACCGAGGAACGAAGATTGCCAGCGCGGCCGCGCATTGCGACCGCATGGTCAGGCTGTCGCGCGACGCCGCGAAGGAAGCCAACGCAGCAGCGAAGATGCACAAGGACCTTGCCGGCGTGGCCCGGTGAGCAGGTCCATGAAGCCTGCAGTGAGTGCGTGTCTCCTCGCCGTTGCGGCGACGCTCTGGCCGATCCGGTTGGCGGCCCAGACGACGCCAGCGCTCCCGTCGCCGCTCAGTCTGGCGGACGTGATTCGCGTGGCTAGCGAGCGGAGAGACGAGATACGCGCCGCGCGCGCCCGCACCCGCGCCGGAGGGGAGCGGCCGGTCATCGCATCAGCGCTCGAAGACCCGATGCTCTCTCCATCAGTCGACCATCTGCCCTTCATGCTGGGCGGCGCGGACGTGAGCGTCACGATCGAGCAACGAATCCCGCTGTCCGGGCTCCGGGGCCATCGTCGAGCCGCCGCGCTGGCGGATCTCGATCGGCTTCGGGCGGACGCGAGCCGCACGACGCTGGACGTGGGTGTTCAGGCCGCCAACGCCTTCCTGATGTTGCAGGAGCGCCGGCGCACCGCCGCGCTGGTCGACGAACAGATCGGTTTCGCGCGGGACGTCGTGACCGCGGCGAATGCGCGGTACGCGAGCGGAACGGCTCCGCAGGCCGACGTGCTGCGCGCCGAAGTCGAGGTGGCGCGGCTGGACGCAGTCGCGAAGGCGCTGGTCAGCGACGTCCGAGGTGCGGAGGCGATGCTGAACGCCAGCCTGGCGCAGGACGCGGATCTTCCGGTGCCCGCGCTCGCGCCGCTCGCGTTCCCGCAGCCGCTTCCTTCATGGCCCGCCATCAAGACTGCGCTGACCTCGCGGCCCGAGCTGGCTGCCGGACGTGCCGAGATCGCACGCGCCGACGCGGACGTGCAGGTCATGCGCGACATGTTCCGCCCGATGGCGACCATCCGCACGGGACCGGCCTACACCATGGCCGAGGGCCGGGGCTGGATGGCGATGGTGGGTGTCAGCTTGCCGATCTGGCGCGGGAAGCTCCGCGCGGGTGTCGCCGAAGCGCAGGCGATGCGCGAGATGTCTGAAGCCGACCTGCAGGCGATGACCCGGATGATCGAGGGGGACGCCGCAGTCGCTGTGCACCAGCTCCAGGCCGCCCGCGATCGGCAGGTGGCGCTCAACGGCGATGTGCTGCCGCGCGCGCGAATGGTGATCGAACCGGCCGTCGCGGGCTACGCATCTGGCCAGCTGCCGCTCGTCAGCGTGATTGAAGCCGTGCAGGCGCTCTGGTTGGTCCAGTCCGACCTGATTGCGGCCGACACCGAACTTGGCCTTGCGTGGACGCGCCTCGGGCGCGCCATCGGGTCGTACGAGGCGATTATCCAATGACACCCTTCACCCGAATCCAACGAATCGGCGCGCCCATTGCCTCCGCCGTCGCGACGGCTGCGCTGTTGACCGGCGTCCTGTGGGTGCAGCACTCGCGCGAGGCGTGGCCGTTCGCACCCCGCGATCCGGCGCCCGCGGCGCTCAAGGGCCCCAGCGCGGCGGCGACGCCGGGATCGCCATCCACCCATGATCGAGTCCCGGTCGACGTCGCCGCGTCGACGCTCCAGGAACTGGACATCCGGCTCGAGGTGGTCCGACGCGAGTCGCTGACGCAGTCGGTGCGCGCCGTGGCCACCGTTGTGCCGGACGAATCGCGGATCTCGCACGTGCACACCCGGGTGTCGGGATGGGTCGAGCAACTCCACGTCAACACCACAGGCGAGACGGTTCGGGCGGGTCAGCCGCTCGCACGCATCTTCTCGCAGGAACTGCTCTCATCCCAGACAGAATACCTGGCCGTTCGGAAGGCGACGTCGGGCTCGGGGATCACGAGCGTCGTGATGGCCAGCGGTCGCACGCGGCTGACGGTCCTCGGGATGACGCCGGCGGACATCGACGCGATCGAGCAGGCCGGCGAACCGCAGCGCCTGGTGACTGTGGTCGCCCCCAGAAGTGGTGTGGTCGTGAACCGGGGTGTCACGGTGGGCACGTCCGTCGATCCGTCGACGACGCTGCTCACGATTGCCGACCTGTCGCGCGTGTGGATTCTCGCGGAAGTCCCGGAGGCGAACATTCCGGCCGTGCGCGTGGGGGCGCGCGCCCAGCTCGACTTTCCGGCCTCAGGCCGGCCACCGTTCTCCGCCCGTATCGACTTCGTCTATCCGACGCTCTCCGAGCGCACGCGCACGCTGCGCGTCCGCTTCTCGGCAGCCAATCCCGGTGGGGGGCTCAGGCCCGGTCTCTACGGTACGGCCGCATTCGAATCGGTTGGACAGGACGTCATCACCGTGCCGCGCGACGCGGTCGTCGACACCGGGTTGCAACAGCATGTCTTCGTCGCCACAGGTGATCGGTTCGAACCGCGGGCGATCATGCTCGGCGTGCAGTTAGCCGATCGCGTCGAGGTCCGCGCCGGTCTGAAGGAGGGGGAACGGATCGTGGCCGCGGGCGTGTTCCTGCTGGATTCAGAAAGCCGGCTGCGCGCGACGGGCGGCGCCGGCGGGCATGGTGGCCATGGGGCATCTGCGACGCCCCGGGAAAAACCACCCGCTCCGGTCACAGCCTCGCACTCGCAGCATCAGAAGTAACGGTCATGGTCGAACGCATTATCGAGCTGTCGGTCCGCCACCGCTGGGTGGTCTTCGGGATGGTATTCGTGCTGGCGCTCTGGGCGGTCGACTCGGTCCGCAAGACGCCACTCGATGCCCTGCCCGACCTTTCCGATCCGCAGGTCATCGTCTACACCGAGTGGATGGGGCGCAGCCCCGATCTGGTCGAGGACCAGATCACGTATCCGCTCGTCCGTGCCCTGCAAAGTACGCCTGGTGTCGCGACGGTACGTGGCTACTCGATGTTCGGCATGAGCTTCACCTACGTGATCTTCGGCGACGGCACCGACATCTACTGGGCGCGTACGCGGGTGCTCGAGCAGTTGGGACGCGTGC
>JANNJO010000378.1:0-8907 GCA_031395755.1 Acidobacteriota bacterium | reverse complement strand
GTCGAATCCACTCCGCTTACCCAACCGCGCGGCGCGGGTCCTCGACGGCTATACGATGCTGGGCCGCCAGGTGGATGTCGTCGAAACCTCGAGGGGCTGCACGTACGACTGCAGTTTTTGCTCCATCATCGAGATGCGCGGTCGGAATTTCCACGTGTATCCAATCGAGCGGGTGATCGCCGACATCGCGGACGCGCGGCATCGGGGCGCACGGGCGATCTTTCTGGTCGATGACAACATTACGCTCGACGTACAGCGCTTCCAATCGTTGTGCGAGGCCATCATCGATGCCGGGCTCAACGACATCGAGTATCTCGTTCAGGCCATGACCTCCCCGTTGGCTCAGCATGGCGGGACGCTTGCACCGCTGATGAAGCGGGCCGGCTTTCGGTACGTCTTTCTGGGTATCGAGAACATTCTCGAAAGCGACCTCGACTTCCTCAAGGCCCGCGCGAAAAACGCTCGACGAGAACACGGTCGTCGCGTGGGAAACGCCACCATCGAGGCCATCGCGCACCTTCATCGGCACGGCCTGTTCGTCGTCGGCGGGCTCATCGTCGGGAATCCTGATGACACGCGGGAGTCAATCGAGACGAATCTTGAATTTGCCAGGCGGTACATCGACTGGCCCTACATTCAACATCCGACACCCTATCCGCGGACTCCGATGACGCAGCAGTTCCGGGATCAAGGCCTCATCGTGGACGAAGATATGTCTCACTATGATGGGACGACCGCCGTGGTGCGAACAAAGCATGTTCCGGCAGCGGAGGTCGAGTTTCTGCGGTGGCGGGCGGAACGGTGGATCAAGCTGAAGCATCTCCCTGCGGCTTTTCTCCACAGCCCGTCGTTCGCACTCAGGAATTCGCCCGCGATGCTGGCGCATACCTTTGCAGGAACGAGCATCCGTTCGATGCTCGGACTGGAGGACCAGCAGCGCGTCTTCGAGCGGTATCGCCGGGCCCGGCGCCGCGAGCGCGCGTACGTGGAACTTCCTCCCGCAGTCCCAAACCATCCGTTGCCCGAAGCCATCGCGATGTCAGGGGCGTGATCTGACGCCGGACACTACGTTCGCGATCTCATCGCATCATGCACGAGTGCGAGGAGCGCAATGCACGCGGTGTCGGTGCGCAGCGTCCGTGAACCCATGCCGACGGGCTGGAAGCCGTGGGTCTCGAGCAGGTGCACCTCGAACTCGTTCCAGCCGCTCTCCGGCCCGACGGCGAGCAGGACCCGTTCTTCGACGCTCTCCCGCACGACCGCCCCTGCCAGGCTCGTTGCCGCCGGTTCGGCCACGAGGCGAAGCCCGCGGCCGAACAGGCCGTCGAGATGTTCCTCGACCAGCACCTTGAATCGCCGGTGGATGGAGACGATCGGCAATCGCGTGTCGCGCGCCTGCTGCAATCCTTCGACCAGTAGTGGCCGGTAGCACTCGGCCGTGAGGACGTGCGTGTCGAAGTAGTGGCGTTCCACGCGCTCCGCGTTGGTCAGCAGGATCTGACCGACTCCAAGCGCAGCGAACTGTGCCCAGAGGCGGCGGAGCACTTTCGGTCGGGGCAGCGCAAGGAGCACGTCTACCCTCGGCCGGGACGGAATAATGGTTTCAAAGGCGCACTGCAATTCGATCGTGTCGTCGGAGACGGACTGCACCGTGCCCACTCCGTACGGGCCATTCAGGATACCAACGCGCACCTGATGCCCAGCCGCGACCCTCAGTACGTTCAGCAGGTGCGCCGCGCGGGTACCGGAGAGACGGACATCACAGGCGCCTCTGACGTCGCTGGGGTCGAGCAGGATCAGATTCACGCTCGCCCTCTGGCTTACTTCGACGTCTCAGTTCTGTTCAGCAGCGAGGGCCAGTTGAGGACGACAGTGATTGCCGGAGGCGGCTCCTTGACGGGAACCTTCATCAGAAAGCGCTGGCCGTCGGCCGCCGGAACATAGTCCATCCGGTAGGGATTGAGCATCGTGGGAATCGCGGTTTTGAAGAGCACTGTCGGCGCGGCGACATCAAATCGCTTGTCCGCCCCGACCGCAACCTGCATCAGCGAACCGTCTGGTTGTATGTAGTACAGCTCGCGTCCATCTTTTCGCCACTGCGGCTGCATGCCGCCACTGGTGGAAACGAGCGTTCGCTGCCCGCCCGCCGGGAATTCTTGTACGTAAATCTCGTAACGGCCCGACTGATCGGAGGCGTACGCCATCCGGCTACCGTCAGACGAGACCGCCGCCTGCACTTCGTTGTATTGCGTGTCCAAAATGGCCTTCGGATTTTTGTGCTCGACAGAACTGGTCCAGATGCCATATCCCGCATCCATCGTGGCCTGGTAGAACACCACTTGTCCGTCAGGGGACCAGTAGCAGGGGATGATATTACTTGGGAGCTTGGGGCCGATGTCCTCGAGGCCGAAAATCCGCTGGGTCGCTCCGCCGGGACCTGCAGTGGTCAGATACAACTCGACGCCAATGGTGGAGGAGCGATTCGATCGGAAGATGATCTGATCCCCGCTCGGCGACCAAATCGGGCTGGCATCGACCAGGCGTTCGGAGGTTATTTTCGTCGATGTCCCTCTTGCAAGGTCCAGGATCCAGACATCTGGCGCCTGCGACTGAGGATCCACGCGTGAATACGCCACGCGAGACTGATCTGGGGAGAGGCTGACATCAACATAGTCGCCCTGCGGCGCCACCAAGTTTCCCGTCCGTCCCGAGCGGTCGACCCATCGCAGTTCGCTCTGAGTCGAAAGACCTCCGGCGTACGCCAGCACCCCGTTCGCCGACACGGAGAACGCACCATATGCGGTGCTCGAGCCACCGACGCCGCGCGCCACCGCCATGGGCCTCCCGCTCAGCACAAGGCGTGTGACATCGAAAGGCTGCGCCATCAAGACCGAGCCATCGAGGAACAGCAAGTAACCCGACCCGTAGCGCGCAGCCCAATCGGAGCCAACGAGTCGGCGCGAGCCAGACCCGTCTGCGAGCGAACGGAGGTAAATTCCCCGCCGATCGCTGTCGGCGTTTCGTACTTGAAACAGCAGATGCTCGCCGCCCGGCAGAAACTCCGGCCATCGGGCCATTCCAATGGCGTCTCCCAGAGCCAACTCGCTCACCGGACCGCCAGTGGAGGCAACCCGGCTCAAGGCGGCTGAGCGCGCTGCGTAGAACAGAATAGTCCCGTCGATGTTCCACGCGCCGCCCCGTGAATCGACCGGTCCCCGGGCCACCGCCTGGGGCGAAATGTCAGCCCCGACGTCCAACAATTTGACAACACCCTGGGACAGAAAGCCGACGCGTCGACTGTCTGGCGACCAGAACGGATCGACCGCGCCCTCGGTGCCAGGCAGTAGGCGCGATTGCGGATCGTCGAGCGCACGCACCCACAGGTTCGACTGCCCCTGAGGGTTCGCAACGACAAACACGACGTGACCGCCGTCGGGCGAGATGGCCAACTGCGGAACCGATGTGGACGCCACCGCTCCGCTGAGGCTCAGCCCGGGAGGCGGGTGGATCGTAAAGACAATGGGACGCCCCGGCGTCTCCACGAGCCCTGGCCTCACCAACTGTACAAGCCACATGCCGACCGCGCCAACGACAGCGGCAACCACGACGGGTGTCGCAATAGCGACGACGCGGCGTCTCTTGGGCAAGGCCAATTGCGACCCCTTCGCGCCGTCGCCCGTGACGATCCACTCGAGCTGTCGCTTGGCGTCCCCCATCGACTGCCAGCGATCCTCGGGATCTTTTGTGAAGCAGACGCTGACCAAATGATCCAGCGCGCTCGGTGCGACCGGTTGGCGGGTTGACACGCGCGGCGGATCGTCCCTGAGGATGGCGCCGATGACGCTGGCGGGCGTATCGCCCTGGAACGGGCGCGTCCCCGTGACCATCTCGTAGATCACCGCACCCAGAGCCCAGATGTCGCTGCGCGCGTCGGCCTCCTTGCCTTCGACCTGCTCGGGCGCCATGTACTGCACGGTTCCGAGAATCATCCCGTGCGCCGTCTCGGGTGCGCGCGTGGCAAGCTGCGTCATGCCAGACATGGAGATCGCCCCGTCTTTCGCACGCAACTTCGCCAGCCCGAAGTCGAGCAGCTTCGAGCCCGCCTTGGTGAGCATGATGTTGGCGGGCTTGAGATCGCGATGGATGATGCCCTGGCGGTGCGCCTTGTCGAGCGCATCGGAGATCTCGACGGCGATCTTCAGCGCCTGGTCGAGAGGGAGCGGCCCTTTCTCGAGCCGCGCGGCGAGCGTCTGGCCGTCGAGATGCGGCATGACCAAATAGTGAGTGCCATCGACACTCCCGACGTCATAGATGCCGCAGATGTGGGGATGGTCCAGCGCGGCGACCGCCCGCGCCTCGCGTTCGAAGCGTGCCCGCAGATCGGGATTGTCGGCGACCTCACTCGGCAGGACCTTGATCGCGACCGTCCGATCGAGGCGCGTGTCGCGGGCTTTATAGACCTCGCCCATCCCGCCCGCGCCGAGCGCGCTCACGACTTCATACGGACCGAGCCGGGCGCCGGCGGAGAGGGCCACGCGAGTCTGAGCCTCCTCTGTTGGATTCTTTGAGGCGCCATTATACCCGTGCGAGCGGTTTAGCCAGGCTTGCGTGCTCTAATCCGCCTCCACATGTCCAATTTCTATGAGCATGTTCGAGCGCGGCTACAGAGGACTTGCGTCACCGAGATCTGGGAAGAGCCAATGCCGCCCTCCCCAGTTCCTCCGCAACCGTCAAATAACGTCGAACCGATTCTGCACCAACCAGATAAGGATGCGGCTCGTTCGGTCTGCGCGCGTTGAGCGCTTCGAGCTTCTTCAGCGAGTTGTCGTACGCGGTGTGGTTCGACACAATCCCTCCCACACCCAATTTGCCGAGCACCTCCCGATATCGAATGGCAGAGTTGATGTAGTCCCTGATGGCCTCGGGAGAAGTCGTCCGGCCGACGGCTGTCCCGCCCCAGGTCGCAAGCACATGCGGTCGACCGTTGTCTCTCACAGGGATCACCACGGAAAACGTGCCGGCAGTATGACCCGGTGTCGCGTAGAGCGTGAGGGTGGTGTCGCCCAGCGTGATTTTCTGCCCATCGGCCGCAATCATGTCGCGCTTGGGAATCGGCGTGGTTTTGTTTTGCTCAACGAGATCCCAGTCCTGTCGCCCCATGACGACCCGCGGGCCGAATTCGTCTTGAAGGAACTTCGCACCGCCGTGGTGGTCGGCATGGCCATGACTGATGATGAGATACTTCATCGTCGCCGGACTCACGCCGAGGGCTCTCAGTCCGTCCACGACTTCGTCTCTCACGGCGTAGTCGAACAGCGCGTCGATGACGATGAGCCCGTCGGACGTCTGGACTGCCCACGACGAGTGCTCTTTAGTGCCGATGAAGTAGAGATTGTCGAAGACCCTCACCGGGTCATGATGCCAAACCGCTTGGGGCGGCGGCCCGCCCCGACGAGGCTGCGCGCCAGCAGCGGAAGGCTGCTGACCACCGCAGACTTCTGCGAACCGGTTGTAGAGGTTCATGTGCTCGGCTCCGGCTGCAGCCTTCGCCGCCGCACAGTGCGCCTCTGTCGTGTCTGGCGACGACTGACCGGCCATCGCCCGAGAAAGAGCGAGAGCCGCAATCGCAATCACCGGCGACATCCGTCTAACCATTCCCGCCTCCCGGCCACATCTTAGCGAATCCGAGAGGATTCTAGTGGACAGCAATTCGCGAAGGCGGTGTGTCGTTATGCTCGGTCCTTGTCTCGCTCAGTGGTCGTTCCCGAAAAGGAGCTGGAACAGGCCGAACAGCCAGCCGCGCGGCGGCTCGTAGCCGGCCAGGTCCTCCCGTGAGGCGCGGTACGCGTGCAACACGCTGGGGATCAGCGCGTAGCCTGCGGGAGGGGGACCAACGACCACTCCGTTCAGCATGGTCGGCTCGTCGAGGTCACGCTGGACGCTCCCTCCGAGGAAATTGACGTAGATGTCGAACTGCGTGCCGGCGCCGGTCTGCGTCACGGAATAGTCGCTGTCATTGCCGGTGAGGATAAGGTGTCGTCCGCCGAGCAGGCGTGGGCCGATTGTCAGCCCCTCCCACTTCTCGGCCTGCTTGCCGTTTGGAAGCACGCTGTTGAGCGTCAGGTCGATGAACACCTCGCTGGTCTTCGTCACCGGCACGATGCCCGAGGCGCCGAGGTCCCCCGAGTCAGGAAGATCCTCGTTGGACACGTCCGTGGCGCCGGTAATATCGATCTTGTAGACGCGCTTGGTCCCGACCACGTTGGCGCCGGCCGGATCGTCCACGCCGAGACCGCGGTTGTCGCGCTCGATCACCAGGAATTCGTGGTCGTTGAGGGCGACGATCGCCGACAGGCCAATGTTGCGTCCCTGGCTGGGGTCCGGACTGACGTCATTCGCCGAACCTGGCAAGTTCACTCGTGGTGCGGCAACGGCGGATCCGCCAGCGCCCAGGATTCGGGCGACGATTGCGGCTTGAGCTTCGAGCTTGTAGGCGTACTGCGCGATGCTCCGGCGGTACGTCGGACTCCACCAGTCGTTGTCGAACACGACGATTCGGACCCATTGGCCGTCGCGGCCGTCATTGTCGGTGTTCTCCGGTGTGCCAGACGTGCGGGGTCCCTCGTTGATCAGTGGATCCTGCAACACGGCGAATAATTTCTTGCCATCCGGGCTGATGGCCAGACCCTCGTAGCCGCGGTTGTCCTGCCGGCCTGAGCCAGAAAGGTCTCCGTTGCGCGCCGCCACGTAGTCGACGCCGGCCCCGGTTGGGTTTGGAACAAGGTTCGCCGGAACCTCGAACTCGGCAATGAGCCGGCCGCTGCGGCTGAACTCATAGAGCGACGGTCCGTACTCGTCCGTGATGAGGAAGTGCCCGGAACGTGGGTCGACCACGAGCCCCTCGGGATCGAAGCTGCGGCCCAGGATTCCGCCGTTCCCGTTCAGGAGAACGGGATTCCAACCGTTCAGTGCACCAGGGTTTGAGACCAATGCCGTTGGCTCTGTCAGTCTCCCGCTGCGATCCTGCAGCTTCACCGTCTGGAGAATCCGGAAGTGGGAGATGCGCCCCGTAATCGGGTTGACACGGACGTCGAATCGCTGGAGGCGCGTCTCGTAGTCGAGCAACCCCCCTCCAGGGCCGCGGTCCGAGAGCGCCCACCACTCGTGACGGACGGGGTTGTAGTAGATGTCGGAAAAGGTTCCGAAGCGGCCCTCGTTCGCGCCGGGCTGACCGGTCGCATCCAGCGTGTCGCCGGGAATCACGAGGCCGTTGACGAAGGTTGGCTGCGCCGACGCGGCGACGACGGTGGCCAGCAGCAGGACGGAAAAGCACAGGATGAGGCGCACTGTTCGCATGGTGGTTGGAGTCTCCTTGGCGAATGGGTTGGCAGTCGCCGGTTGATCGTCGGGCCGGCGAATGAAATCTAGCGGGTGCGCGTCACGCGGAGGCGACTGCTGCGTTACGTTTCCGTGACGAAGGTTACGAGTCGATTCGATGGTGAGAGTCGTCGGAAGATGATCGGTGAGCTTATTCCCGCCGAGCCGTCAGCATCACGTTCGGATCCGCGACGGTCAACTGTGTGATCTTCGCGCCTTCCCTGGCAAAGGCGATTTTGGCGCTCGGGACGCCCGTCGGAAAGAACACGAGGTTGCCTACGTGATAGAGGTTTTGAGGCGAGGGAGCACCTGGGCGCTCAATTACCAACTGTTCGCGCTTTAGCATGTCGGTCCGGACCTCGATGGTGAAGTAGTCGCGAGGGCCCGATCCATACGTGTATTTGCCCACGAGCGCATCGCGGTCCGGCACCGCGAGCGGCAACGTCGTCGGCGGAACGTCAGCGTCCCCAACCGCCGTCAGGTATTGCACGACAGGAGCCGCATCCGGGCCGCCTTGCTTGGCGTGCCACATCAACGTCAGGCCATGCGGGCCTAGGGTTCTCTGAACGCCGGGGCGCGCCGCGATGAATGCCTTCACGACGTCCAGTTGTCCCATCATCGCCGCAGAGAAAATCGTCGGCCTCGCGCCATTCGCCAGCAGGAAGTCGGCGATCGGCTTGTTGCCGACATGTGATGCGGCATCAATGCACGCTTCCCAATCGCCGAAGCCCCAATCAATCGAGGCGCGCGCGAGTGCAGGCTGACGTTCGACCAGTTCCTGCACGCGTTTGAGGTCGCGATGCGAGACGCCGACGACCTCTCTCACCAGCGCAGGATCCTGTGCTGGAAACACATCGCTCGCAAGAGATGGGGGGGAGGCCGGCGATTGTCCCCAGGCCTTTGTGGCACACACGGAGACGCCGAGCGCCGAGAAGCCCGATGTCAGCCCAAAAAATGAACGACGAGACCACCGCTGTGCCATGAATCCAACCTCCTCAAATCCTCATCGCGCGCGCTGGGTCGATCAGTGCGGCGCGGCGCGCCGGCAACCAACTCGCGGCCACCACCACCATCAGGAGAACGGCAACGGCCGCCACGAGAGTGATGGGATCCTGCGGTGCCACACCAAAGAGCAGCGTGCGCGCAAAACGGCTGCCTGCAGCCGCACCAGCGATACCGATCGTGCCGCCTGCTACGGCGAGAACGAGCGATTCCATCACGATCGACCTGGCGACCCGCCGCGGTGATGCCCCGAGCGCCATCCGCAGCGCAATTTCACGACGCCGTTGTACGACGGTGTAGGCGAGCAGGGCGTACACTCCGCCGGCCGCTGTGACGAGCCCTGCAACCGCGAAGAGCGCGATCAGCAGCATCGCGAATCGATCGTGTTGGACGGCATCGCCAAGTAGTTGGTCCATCGTGGTCATCGAATGCACGGGTTGATCGGGATCGACACGAAGCGCGTAGGCGTGAGCGGTCTGAGCCACGACCAGGGGATCCAGTTTCGTCCGCGCGATCACGTTCATGACG
>JANNJO010000368.1:0-3302 GCA_031395755.1 Acidobacteriota bacterium | reverse complement strand
CATGGGAGCTGCCGCAGGTGGGTCCCGTCACTTCATGGGGCGGTGTGCTCAGTACCGCGGGTGGGGTGGTGATCTTTGGCGAAGACGGCGGCGCGTTGATGGCGGCCGATGCGGCAAACGGAAAGCCGCTGTGGAGCTTTCCAGCCAACCAGAACTGGAAAGCCTCGCCGATGACGTACTCGTTCGACAACAAGCAGTACGTCGCCGTGGCGGCCGGCTCGGCGATCATGGCGTTCGGATTACCTGACTAGAGGCCTCTTTGCGGGGACAAGAGGACAGATATAATCACGACACTTCCCAGGCAAATCCATACGGAGAGGCAGGACAGCTATGGCTTTAGCGGTCGGCACTCGTCTTGGCCCCTATGTCGTCGAGACCCTTATCGGTGCCGGCGGAATGGGCGAAGTCTATCGGGCGCGCGACACGCGCCTCGAGCGGACTGTTGCCATCAAGATTCTCTCCGAACATATCGCATCGGATGTGGATCTCCGCCACCGCTTCGAGCGCGAGGCGCGCGTGATCTCCTCGCTCGATCACCCGCACATCTGCGCGCTCTACGACATCGGACAGCAGGACGGAATCGATTTCCTGGTCATGCAGTACCTCGAGGGCGAGACTCTCGCCCGGCACCTCAGGAACGGGCCCCTTCCGATCGACCAGACGCTGCGCTGCGCCATCGAGATTGCCGATGCCCTCGACAAAGCCCATCGGCAGGGCATCGTCCATCGGGATCTCAAGCCCGGCAACGTGATGCTCACCAAGTCGGGTGCGAAGCTGCTCGATTTCGGGCTGGCTCGGACTGGGGCGGGTGGCCGAGGCAGAGCTGATGGCGTCACGGCTGCCCCCACCGAGCAAGGCCTTACCGACAAGGGCGCGATTCTCGGAACCTTCGAGTACATGGCGCCGGAGCAGCTCGAGGGCAAAGAGGCGGACGCGCGCACGGACATCTTCGCGTTTGGCGTGGTGCTCCATGAGATGGCGACCGGAAGGAAGGCGTTCGAAGGAAAGAGCCGGGCCAGCCTGATCGCCGCGATCCTGGAGCGTGATCCCCCGTCGATCTCGAGCCTTCAGCCCCTGACGCCGCCGGCTCTCGATCGGATCGTCAGGAAGTGCCTGGCCAAGGATCCAGAAGAACGCTGGCAGAGCGCTCACGATCTGATGAGCGAGCTGAAATGGATATCCGAGACGCCCGCACAAGCGGGCGGCCCAGTCGCAGTCGCCGCCGTTGTCAACGATGCAGGCGGTTCGCGACGCACCAGCCGTGTGGCATGGCTCGCTGCGGCCGGATTCGCCGCTGTCGCGATGCTGGCCGCACTAACCCTCGGCGCGCTGACGTATCTGCGCACGGCGGCTGAGCCACCAACGATGCGGTCCTCCGTTTCACTGCCCGAAGGGTGGTCGCTGGCGCTGTTGGGAGGCAACATTTCGACGGCTCCGCTGGCGGTTTCTCCCGATGGTCGCCGCATGGCCGTAGTTGCGCGCAGCACGGACGGCAAGATTCTGCTCTGGATTCGTGCGCTTGACACGCTCGCAGCCAGACCGCTCACAGGCACCGACGGCGCTTCTTCGCCATTCTGGTCTCCGGACAGCCGGTTTCTCGGATTCTTTGCAGATGGGAAACTCAAGAAGATTGAAGTCTCCGGCGGTCCTCCGATTACCCTCTGCGACGCACCGAACAATCTCGGTGGCGCATGGAGCTCTACCGGCGTGATCGTGTTCGCTCCCATGAGTCCAACGGCGCTCCAAAAAGTTTCGGAGTCTGGAGGTATACCGACCCCGGCCACGGTGTTTGGGAAGGGTGAGACGCTGCATTGGCGGCCGAGTTTTCTGCCCGACGGCCGCCACTTCCTCTACCGAGCTAACACACCGGGAATGCCGGGACCCATTTACGTCACCTCACTCGATTCGACCGATCGGACGCTTCTGCTGAATGCTGATTCGTCAAACATCCTCTACGCGCAGGGTCACCTTCTCTTCCTGCGCGAACGGACGCTGATGGCTCAAGCTTTCGACCCGCGACGGCTGGCATTGACCGGCGAGCCGGTGCCAATCGCCGAACAGATCGAGATCCAGGCGACGTTCCCCAATGGGATCTTTTCGGCATCAGCGAACGGGATTTTGGCGTATCAAACAGGCTCCGGGTCGAAGGGATCGCAGCTCGCATGGTTCGACCGGGGCGGCAAGCAGATCGGCGTGCTCGGCGATCAAGCGGACTATGGTGACGTTGAGCTGTCTCCAGATCGCACGCGTGCGGCCGTTACCGTTGTTGAATCCCCGAGCAGGACGCGGGACATCTGGGTCTTCGACCTGGCACGCGGACTGCGAACCCGGTTGACGTTTGATCCGGCCAATGATTTCGCGCCAGTCTGGTCGGCTGACGGCAGCCGCCTCGTGTTTGATTCGATCCGAAACGGAGCCGGCGGCCTCTTTCAGAAAGCGGCGAGCGGCACGGGAGGCGAGGAAAGCATTCCCCAAGCTGGTGCGGCCGCCGGCGGTGGTCCGGGTGGTTTGCGTGCATCCAGCTGGTCTGGCGACGGGCGCTACCTCCTGCACCACAACGGCGGCGACCTTTGGACACTGCCGTTTGTCGGGGATCGCAAACCGACCCGGATCATGCAGACACCATTTCTTGAATTCGGCGGCAAATTTTCGCCCGACGGCCGATGGATTGCCTACATCTCAAACGAGTCTGGACGCATGGAGGTCTATGTCGCCCCGTTTCCCAATGTGAGCGGAAAGTGGCAGGTGTCCACCGCTGGAGGAACGCTTCCGCGATGGCGAAATGACGGGAGAGAAATCTTTTATCTCTCACCGACTAATACGTTGATGGCGGCGGAGGTCAGCGGACAAGCCTCTGGCTTCAAAGTGGGTGCGGTGCGGCCGCTGTTCGAGACACGGGCTAGAATAAGCAGCCGCTACCCGTATGATGTGTCTGCGGATGGTCAGCGCTTTCTTGTCAACAGCGACCTGCAGGCAGCTGCTTCGAGTCCGATCACGCTCGTGGTCAACTGGACGGCGGGTCTGAAGAAGTAATCGGGGGCGAATTCCACTTTCTACTTTTTACTTTTACTTACAAAACACAAAAGCCCGGCCCGATTTCCGCCGCCGACATCCTTGCCAGTGCGTCAACGATTCATCCGGGCAGGTCAGCACATTACTGTTGCGCGGCTGATCGAAGTCGCCGATCTGCGTCAGCGCCGTGAAATTGACCGTCACGCCAATCCCATGGCGTTCGTTTGTGTACAGTTTGCCATTCTTGAACGTGAGTCATATTCCATCAGCGCCGGCCGTGAGCAACTTCA
>JANNJO010000354.1:0-12916 GCA_031395755.1 Acidobacteriota bacterium | reverse complement strand
AGTTCAGCAACGTCTGGTCGAACGAACCGGAATTGGACGTCGACTATCAGGGCGTCGACATATCGGTGAACAAACGAATGAGCAACGGCTGGTCGCTGATGGGCGGTGCCAATTTCGGCAAGACGAGGGGCACTGTGATCACCGGCGATCTGAACAATCCGAATTCCCCCGACTTCAGAAGGGGAGCCTTTGGGAACGACGTGCCGTGGGCGTACCGGCTGTCCGGTGTGGTTGAACTGCCGTTCCAATTCTCGAGTAGCGCGACGACGTCGGACTATTCGGGATTTCCCGAGCTCCCCACGGTGGTCGTGAACTCGAGGACGGCGGTGCTGACGCAGGCGACTCAATCGGTGATCGTCTCCGAGCGCGGGACTACGCGTTTTCCCAATGTGTTTCAGCTCGACGCCAGCCTTCGTCGGCGGATCAGGCTGCAGAATACGACCCTGGAGCCACGGATTGACTTCTACAACCTCACCAACGAGTCCTCTGTACAGAGGCGCGTCACCGTGCTTGGTCCGGCATATGCGCGGCCCAGCGACGTCCAGCGCGGACGGTTGATCAAGTTCGGGATGAGCGTGGAATTCTAGGTCGACTCGCCGGGAGGCGGCGTTGCGCTGCAGCACGCAGGCTTCACTGCGGCCGTCGAAGGCGCGTCGTCTGTGAACGTGTACCACGTTCCGATCTTCGCCGACGTGAGAGGTGATGGCCGCACCGCGCTGGGGTTTGCGGCCAACAGACAGCGCGCGAATGCCGCGGACCCTTGCCCCTCTCAGCGTCAGTGGGCTTCACCGCGGCTGCGCCGTTCTTCCCCCGCCCGAGTCCCCACCTCCGCCGCCCGATGAGGCGCCGCTGCTCGAAGACGATCCGCTTGAGGACGAAGATGAAGGCGAAGACGAAGAGGAGCTCGACGCGTCCGAGCCGCTGTTGACCGAGCGCGCGCCTCTGCCGGACGTCGGCGTCCGCTGCGTCGGTTGTGCGCTTTCACCGCTGCTCTCGCCGGATCCCGATGGGCGCACGCGGGTATAGCCCCGGCCGTTGACGACGATGCCGTCGCCGCCGGGGGAGTTGGGTGAGCCAGGCTGCGCGTCTCTACCGGAGCCCGGGTTGTTCGGCACGTAGACCGATCCCCCCGGAGAGCCGTAGTAGAAGTTGTTGTAGTTGTTGCGATAGCCGTAGCCGTAGTTATACCGATAGGGGTAGTAGCTCGCGCCCCAGTAGTACGGATACGCGAACGGCGAGTAGTAGTAGTAGCTGCTGTAGTACGGGTCGTACATCGGAGACGGGTACGCGGCCGACCCCATCATCGTCGTCATGCCGCCGCCGCCCGACATGGCCCCGCCGGAATAGACCTGTGCGGATGGATACGTCGAGGGTCGCTCAATCTGGAATCGATCGGGATACGTCTGCGCGACCATCACATCAATGACGTTCGGCGACACCCCGGCGTCGGCGAGCTGTTTGAGCGTGCGGCTGTTGAGCGTGTATCGCCCGCCCGCTTCGACGAGCGCCGCCTCGAGGGCGGGCGAGAGCACCTTGGCGCTCGCTTCGATGACGTCTTCCACGCTCATCGGGGCACCGGCGGGCGTGGCCGCGCCGCCGTATTGATCGCTCGTCCGCTGATAACGCCGCAGACGCACGTCATGATCGCCGTCGATGACGGTGGCCTGCGCGTCGATCCAGTAACCTCTCGCAAGCTGCGTGATGCCCGATACCACCCGCTTGGGCCGGCCCGCGCATTCGATCTCGACGCGTGTGAAGAGCCGCTCGCCGTCGCGCGACCAGTCGCTGGCCTGTGTGCCGCGGCAGTCGGCCTGCGTAACCGGCTGCGCCGAGCCGTCGGCGACGATCGTCTGCTCGAGGACATTCTTACCGTCGACGGTCGTCGTGACGGCGACCCCCGCGCGGCCCGATGGCTGCGCGCAGACCATCAGTCCCGAGGCGATCGGCACACTTTGATCGCCCATATGTTCCTGTACGATCCGCCAGCATCCGAGGTAAGGGTTCCAGCGCGAGTCGAATGTATTGGATGTCGGTGGCTGAACCGCCTGAGCGTTCTGCGCGAAGGCCGGCGCGGCTGCGAGAATACTTAATACAACTGCCAGCATCACTTTATTGATCATGAGTTATCCCTCAAAACAGATAGTGAACGCCGCCGGACAGCTTGAAGCCGGCGAGATCGATCGGATCGAACCCGGAGAAATCGCGGTCGAGCGTCGCCTTCGACCACAGGTAGCGCCCCTCGCCGCTCACATATAGGCGCTTCCACACTTTCACGTCGACGCCGGCAAACACGTGCGCGCTCGGCGCCAATCCGTTTGAGCGGAACGTGTCGGGAAACACCGAAAAATCCTCGACGTCGACGAAGTCGCCATGCTGCAGGAACTGATAGAGCAGCACGCCGCCACCGGCACCGACGTAGGGGGTGACCGCGGCCGGAATCCAGGCCCGGCTGCTGATCTCGCGCCCGCGCGGCGTGAGCGCGAACTTGAGGCTGCCGCTGACGTTCATCTCGCGCAGGCTTGTCGTCTGATTGATGGGCAGCCGCCGGTTGTCGACAAATTCACGATACTCCGAATCCTTGCTCGCCTTCGAAAAATCGAAGCCGAAGACGACGCTCGCGCGCGGGGTCAGGGCGAAGTCCACGTCGAGCCCGACGGCCGGGGCGTTGAAATCCTTGCGATCGACGGTGAGCTGCTTCTGGACGAAGGTAAACAGGTCGCTCTTGGCGCTCGCGAACACCCAGCCGCTGCGCACGCCAACCGTGCCTCTGGGCCTGCCGAACAGAAAGTCCGGGGATGTCTGAGCTGACGCCGGCGGAGCGCAAAGCCCGCAGGCAGCGACGGTCAGGGCCAGGGCAATGATGGACGCTGAGGAGCGGTGGGGCATGGGGGCGACCTCCTGTTGTGGACGCGTAGAGCAGATAAGCAAGGAAAGCACCAACCGCAGACCCCAAATTTCATGGGATTTACTGAGAATCATACCGTCCTTGCCGGTAGACGCGTCCTCTTTAGTAGATTTGCGCGCCTCCCGCCGCGCCCGGTAAGGCCCGTCAGTTTCGGCGTCCGGCCAGCCTGGCCGGCCGCGCAAATGACACTGACCGAGTTGACTATAACTGTTATAACATCTATACTGACTGCGTCATGCCGAAGACCCTTCGCGATGAGCTCAAGATGACCAAGGCCTTCAGGAGCGTTGAAGAAGAGGCGATCCTGAGCATTGCCCGCACGGCGGCGCTGCTCGAGCACGCCGGTTCTGAGGAGTTGAAGCCCTTCGGCTTGACGATCACGCAGTACAACGTGCTGCGTATTCTCCGGGGTGCGGGCGAGAACGGCCTGTGCCGCAACGAAGTGGGGGAGCGCCTCGTGACCCGGGTTCCCGACGTCACGCGGCTCCTCGATCGCATGGAGACCGCCGGCCTGATTGTGCGGCACCGCGGGGGGGACGACCGCCGCTACGTGACCACCCGCGTGACCGAGAAAGGCCTGAAGCTGCTCGAGAAGATCGATCGCGAGCTGCCTGCCATCCATGGGCGCCAGCTGGGGCACGTCGCGCAGAAGCGGCTTCGCGAACTGATTGCCCTCCTCCAGGAGGTGCGCGGCGCGAACTGACCCGGAATTTTTCGGCCTCAATAGGTGTTTACACATTAATAGCGGCAACAATCAATCAGAGGAGATGACCATGACTCACACAGCCAGCGCCACCGCCGTCCGCCCGCTCGCCATCGATCGCAGCCATTCCGAGGTCGCCTTCCAGGTACGCCACCTGCTCAGCAAGGTGCGCGGCCGGTTCAATGACTTTGCGGGCACTATCCACTTCGACGAGGCCGCTCCGCAGAACTCGCGCGTCGAGGTCGTGATTCAGGCCGCGAGCATCGACACGGCCGAAGTTGACCGCGACGTCCATCTGCGCAGCGCGGATTTCTTCGAGGTCGAGAAATATCCGACCCTCGCGTTCACGAGCACCTCGGTGGCCTCCCGCAGCGGCGAATCGTACGAGGTCGTGGGCAACCTGACGATCCACGGCGTGACCAGGCAGGTCACGCTGCCCGCGAGCTTCCTCGGCAGGGCGCAGGATCCCTGGGGCAACGCGAAAGTCGCCTTCGAAGCCGAGCTGACGCTCAACCGTAAGGACTTCGGCCTTCACTGGAACGCCGCGCTCGAAACCGGCGGCTTCCTGGTGGGCGACGAGGTGAAGGTGACGCTGTCGATCCAGGCCAATTAATGGATTGAAGTACAGTAAGTGGGATGCCGTTTACTCAACTCAAGCTGCACCCTGACCTGCTTCGTGGCGTCAAGGACCTTGGATTTCAGCGTCCGACGCCGATTCAAGCCGACGCCATTCCACCGGCACTCGAAGGCCGCGACCTTCTCGCCTGCGCCCAGACGGGCAGCGGGAAGACCGCGGCGTTCCTGTTGCCCATCCTCAACGGCCTGATGCACAAGCCGCGCAGCCGCCCGGGCACGACGCGCGCGCTGGTCATCACGCCGACGCGCGAGCTCGCGGCGCAGATTGTCGAAGATCTGAAGGATCTCACCATTCACACGCCCATCTCCGGCTTTGCCGTCTACGGCGGCGTCGGCATGGGGCCACAGGAGCACGCTTTCCGCAGCGGCGTCGACATCATCGTCGGCACGCCGGGCCGGCTGCTCGATCATTTCCGTCAGCCGTACGCGAAGCTCAGCGGGCTCGAGTATCTGGTGCTCGACGAAGCGGACCGGATGCTCGATATGGGATTTCTGCCCGACATCCGCCGCGTGCTGCGTCACATTCCCACGAAGCGCCAGACGCTGTTTTTCTCCGCGACGATGCCCGATCCGATTGTGAAGTTGTCGCAGGAGATGCTGCACAACCCCGTGATGATCAACCTCGAGCGGAAGGCCGTGCCCGCGACGGGGATCATGCATGCGGTGTATCCAGTGCCCGCGCATCTGAAACCAGCGCTGCTGTTGTCGCTGCTCAATAAAGGTGAGGTCAAGGAAGCGCTGGTGTTCACCAGGACCAAGCATCGCGCCGATCGCCTGGCGAAACACCTCGAGCAGCACAAGGTGAGCGTGCAGCGAATCCACGGGAATCGATCGCAGTCGCAGCGCACCGACGCGCTGGCGGGGTTCAAGAGTGGGAAGTATCGCGTGCTGGTGGCGACCGACATCGCCGCCAGGGGCATCGACGTCACGGCGCTGGGCCACGTCATCAACTTCGATGTGCCGGGCGTGCCCGACGATTATATCCATCGCGTGGGACGCACGGCGCGCGCCGAGCTGACGGGCTCAGCCTATACGCTGGTGGCGCCCGAAGACGAAGGCAGCATTCGTGACATCGAGCGCGCGATTAACAAGCGCCTGCCGCGGGTGACCGTACCCGATTTCGATTACACCGCGCGCGCCGAGCAGCGCCTCGAGATGCCTCACGCGCAGCGCATTGCGGAGATTCGCGCGCGCAAGGCCGATGAGCGGCAGCGCGCGAGGGCAAACGCCGACCGTCGCTCGCGGAATGCGCAGGGGCAGCCGAGCGGGCAGGGCCAAGGACCGCGCGCTGGGGGGGCGCGGCCGGCGGGACAAGGGCCGCGGCGCAGCTTCTCGCCGCGCCGCAGGCCCTAACGTTATTTGGTCATGATCTTGCGCTGAATAATCACGTCTGCCGGTCCGTGCTATAAAAACGCCATGAAAAGCACCCGCCGCCGTTTCATCATCACAACGTACGGGACCGTCGGGTTTCTCGGTGGATTGCACCTCGGGTGCGGAGCTGACGCGCCACCGGCCACGACGCCGGCTCCCGTCACGCCGCCGCCCAGTCCGCCGCCGGCCGATCCGATCGCCCAGATGCGTGCCACCCTGGGGGCGACGCCGATCGAGACGGTCAAGCTCACCGATAACCTCGTGATGCTGTCGGGGCCTGGGGGCAACGTCGCGGTGCTCTATGGCCCGGACGGAAAGGTCGTGGTCGATTCGTTCGTGCAGACCGCATGGGAGAAGCTCAAGCAATCGCTCGATGCATTGAACAACGCGCGCGTCACGTCGCTCATCGATACGCACTGGCATTTCGACCACGTGGACAACAACCAGAAGTTCCGCCAGGCCGGCGCAGAGATCGTCGCGCACGAGAACACGAAGAAGCGGATGTCGGAGACCCACGATCTCCTCGGGATGCACTTCACGCCGGCGCCGGCCGAGGCGCTGCCGACCCAGACGTTTGGGGCCGCCCACGAAATGACGGCGAACGGTGAGGCGCTCGAGCTGATGCACGTGCCGCCGGCGCATACCGACACGGACATTTTCATCCGCTATACGAAGGCGAATGTCCTGCACATGGGCGATGTGTTCTTCAACGGGATCTATCCGTTTATCGATCAGAGCACCGGCGGCAGCATCAACGGGATGATTGCCGGTGCCGAACGGGGGCTGAAGCTGGCGGATGGCAGCACGAAGATTGTTCCCGGCCACGGGCCGCTGGCCGATCGCGCCGCCCTGGCCAAATCGCGCGACATGCTCGTCACCGTGCGGGACCGCGTGCAGAAGCTGAAGGCGAGCGGACGACCTCTCGAGGACGCCATCGCCGCGAAACCCACGAAGGATCTCGACGAGATCTGGGGCAAAGGCTTCATGCCGCCGGACAACTTCGTGACGATCGTCTACAGCACGTTGTGAAGATTAGCCCCGGCTGACGGGCTCGATCGTAGCGACCGCGTTGTAATCAGGTTCCAACGAATCGGGATCGATGCTGGAGGCGGACAGCAGGCTGTTGCCTTCCGGCCAGTGGACCTCGAGGTTGCCTGGCTTGATGGGGGCCTGCCGAAGTCTGCCGCTGAATGTGCCGGAATTCGACCGCAACGACACGGCCATCCCCTCCTGCAACCCGAGCGCCACCAAGTCCTCCTCGCTGATCAAGATCGCATCGCGTTCAGCGCCCGTCAGCGGATCCGCGTCTCGCTGCACCATCGAATTGAATTGCTTGCCTCGACGAGTGGAGACCGCGAATGAGTTTCCTCCCGTGCGTTCGGTGCCTTGCGCCCGCCCCATCGACACGATCATGAAATGGGCTTTCCCATCTGGAGTCTGGAACCGCCCGTCTGCGTAAAGCGTCCGACCGCCCCACTGCACCTGATCGCCCTTCACAGCCAGGGTTTCAATCCCCTCGTAAAGAGGGACGGCTTGTGCGAGCTCCTGGCGAATCGCCAACGCATCGGACATGCCCACCAGATGCTGCAACTCCGGCTTCGTTCTCGTCATGACTTCCCGGAAGACCCACCATTCGGGTTTCGCCGAGCCAACTCGACGACCGGGGATCTCGGGCGAGAAGATAATGCGCCGCTCCGTCGAGGTCTCCGTTCCGCCGCCGGGCGATTCATATCGCGTGGCGGCCGGGAGCACCAGCACGTCACCGTCGCACTCGGCCAGCATGGACGAGGACAAGACGAGGTCCTGGTGAATGCGAAGGCGAAGACGCTTGAGCGCTTCACGCGATCGCCTGACGTCGGCCAACGTCTCGAGAAAATTTCCGCCGACGTTCCAGAACACATCGACGCGTCCTCGCGACGCCTGCTCCACCATTTCTGCGGCCGTCCAGCCAGGAGTCTGTGGCACAGGAAACCTCCAGAGCCCCGCCCACAGCGCCCTCGTCGCAGAGTCCACGTTCGGAAGGCAACCGACTTCGGCCCCGCCCTGAACCCCCGAATGCCCGCGAATCGGCACAAGACCGCGATTTGGTCGGCCGGGCAGGCCGCGGGCCAGGCCTACGTTCACAAGCGCCTTGATGGTCTCGACGCCATGAGCATGTTGGGTCAGGCCCATGGACCAGATGAAGACCGCATTGGGCCGATCGATCAACAGCCGGGCAAACGCCTCGATGCGAGCCTGCGAAGCCCCGCTCTCCCGTTCGATCTCCTTCCAGTCGACTGCCAACGCCTGCAGTCGCACCGGGTCGAATCCGTGGGTGCGATCACGAAGGAAGTCGTCGTCTGTACCTCCGCGTTCGATGAGCGCGCGCAAGACGCCAACGAGAAACGCCCGGTCCCCGCCTGTGTCGACGTCGAACCAGTCATCTGCCAGCGCGGTGCCAACGAGCGCGCTCTCGACAATCGAAGGGATCCAGTAGCGTGCCAGACCCGGCTCCCGGAATGGATTGACAACAGCGATGTGCGCGCCATGTTTTTTCGCGTAGTACAGATACTTCAGCGCAACGGGCTGGTTGTTGGCGACGTTGGAGCCGAGCAGCACGATGAGATCGGCATGGAGCCAATCGACGTAGCTGCACGTTGACGCGCCGTGACCGAGCATCGCCCTCATCGCGGTGGTAGACGCCGCGTGACACAGTCGCGCCGAATTGTCGACGTGATTGGTCCCGAGAAAGCGCGCCGCTTTCTGTGCGGCGTAGTACACCTCGTTGGTCGTGCCGCGGGACGTCAGATAGAACGTCACTCGCGCCGGGTCGGTGGATTGGAGCTCCCCGGCGATGCGATCGAGCGCGGCGTCCCAGGAAATCACCGTAAAGCCCGGCTCCCCCGGCCGGCGCAACATCGGTTCCGACAGCCGGCCCAGATCGCGCAGCTCCTGCGACGTCTTTGCGGCGAGCGGCGAGACATCGCGGAGGATTGACGGTTCGAACGCGGGTGCGGTGTTCAGGCGCATCAACTCCAGACGCACCATGCACAGGTGCGTGCCCGTGAGCGTCCAGTCCGAGAGGCCGGAGGTACCGAGCGCGCAGCCGTCACAGACGCCGTCCTTCAGAATGCGCCAGGCGAATGGCAGTTGATCGCGGTTCTCCCACGCGATTCTGGCCATTTCGCGGTAGTGACGCGGCTTCTGCCGGCCGATGCCAAAAAGCGCCATCACGCTCTACACTATGCTGTTCTCGTCACAATGGCCGAGTCTTTTCGACAGTTCAACGTCGTGCGCACGGCACGAAACGCGGCGAATCCGGAAACAGACCGGGTGGCCGTTGAAGAGCCTCTCGAGGTTCGGCTGGAAGGCGAGCCGTTCTCGGTGATCATGCGCACGCCGGGGGCGGACGCCGACCTTGCGGCCGGCTTCCTTTTCCATGAAGGTGTGATTCGCAGTGCCGATGACGTTCGGCTTGTCGAGGTCGCTGACTCTCCCAACCGGATCAACGTCAGGCTTTCGAGGGGCCGTGCGGAAATCCTTCCCGATCTCCTGGGCCAGCGCCGGCAAGTCGCCACGAACTCGTCATGCGGACTATGCGGACGCCGGTCGCTCGAATCGCTCTTCGTGAAGACGCCCCCTCTGAACGCACGGTGGGCCGTCGACAGCGAGGTAATCATCGGGCTGCCCGCCGGCTTGCGGGCAGCTCAACAGACTTTTGCCGAGACCGGCGGCCTGCACGCTGCAGGGCTCTTCGATCCTGGAGGCCGCCTCGAGCTGAGCGCGGAAGACGTCGGGCGTCACAATGCTGTCGACAAGTTGATCGGCCGCATGATGATGATGCGGCGGCTTCCGCTCGACCGCTCGCTCCTCTTCGTGAGCGGGAGATCGTCGTTCGAGATCATTCAGAAAGCCTGTCTCGCCGGCATCCCCCTGGTGGCGGCCGTCTCGGCGCCGTCGAGCCTTGCCATTGAGCTGGCTCGGAGTGCAGGCATGACGCTGCTCGGTTTCGTGCGGGACGGACGCTTTAATATCTACTCGCATCCCGAGCGCGTCAACTTCGCCGAACGCTGACGTCTGGCCTACGTCGTGACAGCGGCGGTCTCTGCCCTCAGCCCTCTGCTCTCAGCCCTGTCTGGCGGCGTCGAGACGGGTCGCCGCTCCCCGATCTGCTGCCTCCACATCGCGTAGTACAGCCCCTTCTGCGCCACGAGTTCGTCGTGGCGTCCCATTTCGACGATGCGGCCGCGTTCGAGGACGTAGATCCGGTCGGCGTGCAGGATGGTGGAGAGGCGATGGGCGATGAGGATCGTGATCGATTCCCGGGTGCTCGCGACGTCGCGAATCGTTTCGACGATGCCTTCCTCGGTCAGCGAGTCCAGCGAAGAGGTGGCTTCATCGAACACGAGCAGCTGAGGGCGGCGGAGCAGCGCGCGCGCGATTGACAGCCGCTGTTTCTCTCCGCCAGACACCTTGACGCCGCCTTCGCCGATGACCGTGTCGAGCCCCTTCGAGGCGCGCGCCAGCAGGCTCTCGCACGCCGCGCGGTGCAGCACATCGAGACAAGCCTGATCGGTGGCCGCCGGGTTCACGAACAGCAGATTCTCGCGAATCGTCCCTGAGAAGAGTTGTGTGTCCTGTGTGACAAACCCGATCCGCTCGCGCAGCATATCGAGATCGATCTGCTCGCTGGGGATGCCGTTATAGAGGATGCGCCCCGATCCGGGCGGATACAATCCGACCAGCAGCTTCACGAGCGTCGTCTTACCGGCGCCGGACGGCCCGACGAAGGCGATGGTTTCCCCGCGCCTGGCGCCGAACGTGATATCGCTGATGGCAGGCGAGGTCGCCGACTGGTGCTGGAACGTCACGCGATTGAATTCGAGCGTGCGCACATCATCCAGCGGGAGCGGGCTGACGGGCCTCGACTCCTTCGGAATCTGCAGGATGCCCGCGAACATGTTCAGCGATGCCTCGGTCTCGCGATAGACGTTGATGACATTGCCCAGCTCCTGCAGCGGGCCGAAGATGAAGAACGAGTAGATCCAGAGCGAGAAGAACTGCCCGACGGTGATATCGCGCGTATAGATGAGGTAGAGCATCAGGAACAGGATGCTCGTGCGGAGAAAGTTGACCGCGGTGCCCTGGATAAAGCTGAGGCTGCGGAGATACTTCACCTTCTTCAGCTCGAGTTTGAGGATCTTGCCGGTCGTGTTGTTGAGCCGCGCGATCTCCTGCTGCCCCAGCCCCAGGCTCTTCACCAGCTCGATGTTCCGCAGCGACTCGGTCGTCGATCCCGCGAGTGCCGTCGTCTCGCCGACGATTTGCTTCTGGATCGTCTTGATTCGCTTGCTCAGCACGGAGCTGATGACGCCGAGCACCGGCACGGTGAGAAAAAACACCGGCGCGATGATCCAGTGCACGGTAAGGGCGTAGATCATCACGAAGATGATCCCGACGAGCGACGTGAAGAGCACGTTGATCGACGCAGAGATCAGCCGCTCGACGTCGGAGCGCACCTTCTGCAGTTTGCCGAGCGTTTCGCCGCTGCGCTGATCTTCGAATACCGAGTACGGCAGCTCGAGTGAATGGCGGATGCCGTCGGAATACAGCTCGGCGCCGAGCCGCTGCGTGATGAGGTTGATGTAGTAGTCCTGAAAATTCTTGGCGACGCGCGAGACGAACGCTACGCCGACCGCTGCCGCGAGCAGGAGGGTCACACCTCGGAAGAACTCGCGCGTTGTGTATTCCGAGAACCGGGTCGCGTAGTTATCGATGACGTACCGGAAGATCAGCGGGTCGAGGAGCGAGAACACCTGGTTGATGGTCGCGAGGACGAGCGCCACACCGATGAGGCTCTGGTAATGCCGCAGGTATGAATAGAGCAGAGCCATGCGGAGCGACTATACCCGAATGTTTACACGATCGTCGCACGGGGTACCCGATCCCGTTACGTCCCATTTCCATACTCGATGATATCCGGTGCGTATAGGTCTTTTCACCCAACGGGATTCCGCAGCCTCCGGCGGCCTTACGGCTACGGTTGATGCGCTCATCGCACACCGGCCGTACGACGTCTCCATCATCGAGTATTCCAGGCCCGCAAATTCGACGGCGCTGCTTTCTGCCCGCGAGCTCATGGGTCGCGTCACCGCCGATCGCATCGACGTCGTGCACGTCGCGACAGCTGGGCCCTTTGCAATTGCCGCGCTGCTCGTAGCGTGGAACGGTGGCTTGCCGGTCATTGGATCCTTTCAACCTCCCGCGCCGGCAACGAGCGGCCTGTTCAAAGCGTATGTGAACGCCCTCGTTCGTCAGACCCGCCGGCTTCTGGTGACGTCGATGGCGGCGCGTGCGAGGTTCATCGGTGGGGGCACAAGGCCGTCGAAGATCGTCGTCTGGCGTCCAGGCGTCGATACGTCAATGTTTGCGCCATCGAAGCGCTCGTGCGTCCTTCGCGAACGCTGGGGCGTATCGGGCGGGCGGCCGGCCGTCATTTACGCTGGCGCCCTGTCAGGCGATCGCTGTGCGCGGCGTCTACTGTCACTCGATGTCGCTCTTCACCGCACACGTCCCATGCATCAGCTCATCGTCGCCGGAGACGGCCCGAGCCGGAACGAGGTGCAGGCGCGATGTCCGAACGCCATCTTCCTCGGAACGGTGCCGCATGCGGAGATGCCGCAGGTTCTCGCGTCCGCCGATCTCTTCGTGTGTCCGAGCGAAGCGATCTCCACGAATCTTGCGGTACTCGAAGCGCAGGCATCTGGCCTGCCGGTCGTAGTCATGGAGGATGGAAGCGCGCGCGCGCGTGTCGCCGAATCAACGGCGCGGGTGTGCCGCTCTCACGCGGACTTCATCGTCGAAACCGCGGCGCTCGTCAGGACCGACGCGCGACGCGCCGCAATGGGGCTGGCTGCGCGGGAATATGCGAAGCAGCAGGATTGGTCAGCGGGACTGACCGCCGTGTATGCAGAGTACCGGTCCGCCGCGGAGGTCTCACGCGCTCGGCGCGATTTCGAGCCAGCCTTCATTCCGCAGAGCCGACGCTTTTAGCTCGAACAGCGCCATCGTCGCTTCGACGTGACGCCAGTCGCGAATCATGCTCGTGTGCGTCGCGCGGTCATCCTGTTCGCGCGCCACCCAGCCAGAGGCAACATTGTGTTCGATCGTGAACAGCCGCATGTGGCCCTGTCCGGCCAGTCGTCTCGCAAAAATCATAGGTGCACCTGTTTATAAGGGCCGCGTGAAGAGGGCACATGTTGCCGTACTTCCCGTTGTCATCTGTGTAAACTTTTGCGACTCAGGTTAGGTCATTTGGCCGG
>JANNJO010000328.1:0-4214 GCA_031395755.1 Acidobacteriota bacterium | reverse complement strand
GCCGCTCGTGGAAGTGTTCAAGTCGCCGACCTGCGGATGCTGCGCGAACTGGGTCGAGCACATGCGCGCGAGCGGCTTCACGGTCCGCACGACCGATGTGAACGACCTGACACAGATCAAAACGTCGCGAGGCGTTCCCGTTCAGGTCCAGTCATGCCACACCGCCGTCGTGAACGGCTACGTCGTCGAAGGGCACGTCCCAGCGGCCGACGTTCATCGACTGCTCAAAGAGAAGCCGGCCGTCAAAGGAATTGCCGTCGGCGGCATGCCAATTGGCTCGCCTGGGATGGAAAGCCCTTACGTAAAAGCCGAGCCGTACAACGTGATGTCGTTCGACAAGGCCGGCAAGACAAGCGTGTTCGCCAAGCACTGATGAATGGAGTCATGGGCGCTGTTTGTGGCGTCGTTTCTCGCGGCGACCATCCTACCGCTCGCATCTGAGGTTCCGCTCGCCATGGTGGTTCGCCGCCACGGCGATGTTCTCCTGCCCGTCGCCATCGCGACGCTCGGCAACTACCTCGGCGCGTGCACGACCTACGGTTTGGCGCGGGCGGCGGGCGGGCGGCTCGGGTCGCCTTCGGCGTCGAACTCGCCGCGCGCGTTCGCGCTCTTCGAGCGCTATGGCGCTCCCGCGCTGCTGCTCTCGTGGGTCCCCATCATCGGCGACGCGATCGTGCTACTCGCCGGGTTCGCCCGCGTGAGGTTTCTCCCATTCTCACTCTGGACCGCGATCGGAAAAGCCGCGCGATACGCCACGGTTGCCTGGCTGGCGCTGAGCGTTTGAGCTCTTGATCTAGTCAATGCTGACCCGCCTCGTTCTGATGAGTGATGAGTCGGCAGCTATTCGGTTCGTCCAGGCGACGAGGACCCCACCGGCGCCAGACCGGACCATCACCGGATGCGATGACGTTTCGCTGCCGCTCAAGGTCTGCGGCGGCCGAAAGGCGCCATTGCGCAACACGCGGGTGAAAGACACCCGGCGCACGCCATCGGCCACTTCATCCCAGGTTATGGCGGCACCTCCATCCGGCGTCAAGACCAACTGCGGATGCCCGGGGTTGGTCACTCCAGCGGTCGGCACGCGGGCGCGCGGCGAGAACGTCTTTCCATCGAGCGAGGTCGCGTAGAAGAGCGCTTTTTGAGGCTCTCCCTGGCTGACGAGCGTCGCCCACGCGATATGGATCACGCCCGCGTCGTCAACGGCCAGGCTGGGCCCATCCTCGGGACAGCCGTTCAGTTCCCATTTGTCTTCGCTGACCCTGACGAGCGGATCGAAATGACGCCCGCCGTCCGTCGATTTCGCAAAGGCCATATCACGCATGCTTCCGGGGAAAATATGCCGCCACGCGGCGTACACACCACCGCGCGTGTCAACCGCCACTGCAGTTTTGCAGCAGAAGCAGACGCCGGTGGCTATCAGGCTCTCGACCATGCGTCCATCGGGCGCGATGGTGCCGTGGTACACGTCCTGCGGCGGCTGCCCTTTGTGCGCCATGCCCGTATGCGCCGCCGCCTCCGCGATTTTCTTTTCCGCGTCGCGGCCGTCGAGCCACACGGCGTGGACCGCGCCGGCAGCACCCACCGTCAGCGATTCCCAGCCCCGGGCGCCGGAGAACGCCGGATCGTGAGTGTGGCGCGCAGGAGAGAAGGTCCGACCGCCGTCGGTGGATCGAGCCATGCGAATTGCGTCACGGCGCGAGCGCTGCGGCCCTTCGTTTCTCTTCGACCAGAGCACGGTGAGCGTCCGTGCGGTGCCCGATCCGGTGATCGCCACACGCGGAGGTTGCTCGCTGTTGGCGCTGACATCGCCATCCTGATCGTTGACCCGCCGCGGCTCGGCGAAATTCGCGCCGCCGTCGTTGCTTGTGGCAAGGTAGACGTTGACGGTGCCATCCTTCGTCGCGGTCCAGACGGCGGCGACCATACGGCCGAGAACCGCCAGCGACGGCGTAGAGTTCACTGCTCCCGGCACGCCCAGCGTTGAGGTCGGCGGTGTTGACTGAGCCGCGCGCGTTGACTGGCCGCTTATGCTGGCAGCGGCGCTCAAGCCTGTGCCGACTGCTACCGTAACCAGGGCGAGACGAATTCTGGTAGTCATTCTCATGGGTGCTCCACATGTTACTATCCAGACTGGAGAGCTTATGAAAAAACTGTCAATCATCGTCGTCGCTGCCGTATTGAGCCTGAGCACGTCTGCGTTCGCTGCCGAAGTGACCGGAGTACTCGTCGATCTCGCGTGTTACACGAAAGACAAGGCCAACACCACGAACGCGCACAAAGGCATGGGCGAGGCCTGCGCGCAGAGTTGCGCCAAGAACGGCAACACCGTGGCGCTCGTCACCGAAAAGGGAGACGTGTACGAGCTGATGACGATGGGCGACCTCGCCGGCGAGAAAAACGCCAAGCTCGTGCCGCACATGTCCCACACGGTCACGCTGACGGGTGATGTCACGGACGTGAAGGGGAAAAAGACCATTCACGCGACGGCGTTGAAGATGATTTCGAAGTAACTCGAGCTCACGAGGGTGGCCGACGAGCGAACACCGTCGGTCACCTCACTCGAACGTCCTCATCCCGCGGCGCCCTGCTCTCGCGCATCAGCAACCCAACCCCCGCCACAACGATCGCACTCGAAATCAGCTGCGCAAGGGTGAGCGGGCCGGCCACCCGGGCGTTGACGCGGATGAACTCGATGAGAAATCGCAGGCTGCCGGCCAGCATGAGGTAGCGCGCGAATACGACGGCGTCTGGAATGCGACGACGTCTCCAGGCGACCAGGGCCCACGCGACGAGAAGCAGTCCGCCGGTTTCGTAGAGCTGCGTCGGGTGAACCGGCACCAACGTGGGCGGCAGCCCCTCGGGAAACGCGACACCCCACGGAAGATCGGTAGGACGCCCGTAGTCGTCGCCCACCAGAAAGCAGCCGATGCGGCCGATTGCGTGCCCAACCGCCAGCGCGGGTGCCGCTGCGGCCAGCGCCGGCAGAAGCGGAATGCGGCGCCGACGCAGGGCCCACAGTCCTGCGCCGACTCCCCCAAGTAATCCACCGAACCAACTGAGTCCACTTCGACTGAAGAGCAGCGACAGAAAAGGTGCGTCGCCGCGAAATTCCACGGCCCAGATCAGCTTGGCGCCTGCCAGGCCTCCGAGCACGCCGATGAGGGCCGCATCGGCACCTTCGGGCGACAGCCTGCTCCGCTGCAGCTCTCCACGAAATATCCATAGACCCGCCAACGCGCCCAGCGCGACCAGCACGCCGAAGGTCGTCACCTCGAAGCCGCCGACTCGGACAAGCGTCGGATACATTCCAGGAATCATTGCACGACCCGCCGGAGGGCCGGTTGTATACTGAGGCCAGCT
The DNA here is from genome assembly GCA_031395755.1 of Acidobacteriota bacterium. GTDB lineage: Bacteria > Acidobacteriota > Vicinamibacteria > Vicinamibacterales > JAMQPK01 > JAMQPK01. The sequence continues at coordinate 854 of JANNJO010000328.1, read as the reverse complement.
ATTCGGCTGTCGGATTAATTACCGGCCCGCGCGATTCTCGTCTCTGACCATTCCTCGTCCGCTCGACTCGAAGCCCAAACATCGGCCTCAGCTCCGTGCCCGCGATGTTTCCAGTAAAGCCCGCGACGAGCCACAGCCAGCCGTGAAGGCTCCCCGACGCAATGCCGCTGAAATACGCACCGATGTTGCAGCCGTACGCGACGCGCGCGCCGTAGCCGAGGAGCAGGCCGCCGATGACTGCCCCCGCCAAGGAGCGACTTGAGATCCGCAGGGTCGGCCTGAAGCGGTTTGCGAGAATGGCCGCCAACAACGCGCCGAGGATGATGCCGAAGTTCATCACCGAGGTCACGTCGGCCATCACACTCGCCCGAAGGGCGGCAGCCTGTGCCGGCGTCGACCAGTACGGCCACGACGTGACGTCGACACCCAGGGCCATGGCGCCTTTCGCGCCCCAGAGGGCGAACGCGCTGGTCACACCCCATGGCCGTCCGCCGATCACGAGGGTGGCGATGTTGACGAAGGCCAGTCCCACGGCGCCCGCTACGAGTGGCCAGGGCCCGCGGAGCCAGCGCGGCGTCGCGGAATCCTCGTCGGCGAGCCGACCATGCGCGCGCCGCTCGGCGACCCCTGTCAGATACGCGATGCCCCCGAACGTTGCCAGGCTGAACGCGAGCCCCGACCAGGGACCCATCACCGTCACGAGCGAGGTGGGGGCCATTGCCGGCGTGGCGGCCCAGAACGTCGCGTGTGCCGTCCCCACCAGCGATCCGACAATGAAAAAGAGCAGCGTGATGGCCATGCGAGTGTTGCCGCCGCCGGCTGTGAAGAGCGTGCCCGAGGCACACCCGCCGCCG
>JANNJO010000214.1:0-6464 GCA_031395755.1 Acidobacteriota bacterium | reverse complement strand
GACCTTCGTATAGGACAGATCGAGGCTGGTCAGCGTCGGCATACCAGCCAGCGCGCTCACCGCCGCGCTGTCGAGCGCTTCGGAGGCCCACAGGCTCAGCCGCTCGAGCGGCAGCGCCTGCAGCATCCGGACGCCCTCGGGCGTCAGGCGCGCGCCGCTGAGATCGAGACGCCGCAGTCTCTTCAGCTTCGCCAGCTTGGCGACACCGAGGTCGGTGATTTGAAGACCGCCTGTCAGCTTGCAGTTCCCACCGCCGACGGCTGCCGGCTTGCCGCCCATCCCCAGGCCCATGCCGACGCCGAGGTCCAGCTCCTCGAGCCCCGCAAGCAGCGCGATGGTCTCGAGATCCAGGTCGGTAATGCGCGGCGTCCAGCAGGCGCCCGCGTTTCGGCGCTGCACGCCTCTCAGGCTGAGCGTCTTCAGCTTCGGCAGCAGCTTCAGGAAATTCAGGTTGAGCCCGGTGATCATGTTGCCGCCGATCTTCAGGCTCTCGAGCTCGCTGAGCGCCGGAAGATGTTCGAGCCCGACGTCGCCCAGCATCGTGTAGCTGATGTCGAGCGAGCGGAGGCCGGCCATCTCGCCGATGTACGGCATGCCCCCATCGGTGATGTCGACGCCGCGCACGACGAGCCGACGCAGCGCGCGGTTCGCGCGCAAGTGCGCCATCGAGGCATCGGTCAGGAACTCCGCCGTATCGAGCGTCAGATCCTCGAGCTGCGGCAGCTGCTGGAGCTTCTTGATGCCTTTGTCCGTCACATACGTGAACGAGAGATCCAGCTTCTTGACGGTTTTCAACTCGACCACGAAATCGATGTCGTTGTCGGTCGCCCAGGTGCGCTCGAGCGACACTTCGGTGACGTTCCCGTGCCGGTCGCGGGTGACGTAGCCGCCGCGGGCCTCGATCCGCTGCACGGCCTTGGTCGCTGATTGTGCGGCCGCGTCGGCGGCGAGGGTGGCGGCCAGAACAACGGCAAAAACGATGTGGCGCATATGTCTATGTCCTCCGCCGCGTGCGGGCGGCGTCGAGGCTCCAGTTGATTTCGGCGTTCGGCTGCGCTTTTCTGAGGGTCTGGAAACCCTGCTCGGTCATCAGCGTGTGATACAGGTCCAGGTACTTCAGGTTTTTCTGGCCGGCGAGCCAGCTCAGCGACTTGTCCGTCAGGTCCGTGCGGTCGAGCTTCAGCTCCGTGAACGCCGTGTTGCCGTACAGCTTCGCGTATCCGGCATCGGTCACCGGCGTGTAGTTCAGATTCAGCCCCTCGAGCTTCGGCAGCTGCGCCACCCAGTCCATGCCCTTGTCGGTGATGCTCGTCTGTTCGAGGCCGAGCCGCTTGAGATTCGTCAGACCGGTGATCATCTCAAGGCCCGGCTCCGCGAACCTGGTGAAGCTCAGGTCGAGGTCTTCAAGCTGTGTTAGCGGGGCGAGCCCGGCGAGCCCCTTCTCCGTGATGTCGACCGACGTCAGATCCAGCCGCTTCAGGTTCTTGAGCGCCGCGAAATGCGCCATCCCCAGGTCGGTGATGTCCGTGTGTCGAAGGTTCAACGACTCGAGACGCGTCAGCCTGGCAAGCTGTTCGACGCCCGCATCCTTTATAGGTGCGCCTTCGAGATCGATCTCGCGCAGGTTCGACAGCGACGCGAGCGCGCCGAGCCCGGTTCCTTCGACGAGCGTGCTGGGCAGATCGAGCACGCGGAGATGTGTCAGCAACGCAAGACGTCCGAGCGACGAGTCCCCCAGCAGCGTGTGACCGAGATCGAGCCTCTCGAGCGAACGGGCCTTCACGACATGGTCGAGCCCGATCGGGCTGATTTCAGTGTGCTGCAGGCTCAGCGTCGCCAGCCGCGGGAGCTTCGTGAGTATCCCGAGCTCCCTGTCGGTCACGGTCGTCCCGTTCAGCGAGACCGCCGTGACGTGGCCGTCGCTCATCTGTACCTTCCCGCCGATCGACCGCAGCCACTCGGCGATTGCCGCCTCACCCTGGTTCGCGACGACGGCGGCGTCTTTCGCACGGCGCGGCTCGCGATTCGAGGCCTCGATCGCGAGGATGTCCGCGTTCGGCAGGTTCGCCGCCATGTCGCGGACGCCGGAGCTCGTCACGCGGCTGTAGCGGAGGTCGACCGATCGCAGATTTTTCAATCCCGAGAGCCTGGCGAGGCCCGCATTCGAGACCTTGGTCCGGTAGAGGCTCAGCTCCTCGAGCTCGGGCATGTTCCGCAGCACCTCGATGCCCTCGTCTGTGACGTTCGCGCTCTGAAGGTTCAGGCGGCGCAGCTTCGTCAGGCCAGCGAGCGAGGCGAGGCCCGCGTCGGTCATTTCGACGTCGGAGAGATCGAGCTCGGTGAGGTTCGTCAACCCCGCCAGCTGCCGGATGCCCGCGTCGGAGACAGAGGTACCGCGCAGGTACAGCTTCGTCAGCGTCTTCATGTCCTTCAAGCCGTCCATGCCGGTGTCGTTGAAGGTGACCGCGTAATTGAGATCGAGGTGGGTCAGCGGAAACTGGCTCAGCGAGAGGCCCGAGCTGCGCGTCTGATGAATGCGCACTTCCTTCAGGTTTTTGAGCGGCGCGAGCGACTTCAGCACGGGATCGTTGAACGGGATGTAAGTCTGCACCGGCTTGCTCAGCACCAGCTTCTCGAGTTGCGTCGCTTCATTGAAAAGCGAAATCGTCGCGAGCACGCGCGGCGCGGGCTGGTCGTACCAGAGGCGCCCGTTGATGTACAGCTCTTTGAGGTGCGGAATCGCGGGCAGCCGGCGGAGCTCATCCTGCAGCGACGCGGCGTACATCGTGATGCCGGTGAAGTTGAGCGTGTGAATGCGGAAGTCGGTGGTCGGCAACTCCACAAGATCGAAGATGGGCTTGCGCTGCCCCTCGAGCACGACGCTGCCACCCATGCGAAGCATCCATTCCGCAACAACGCGATCGGCCGAAAGCTGTTGTGCAGACGCACTATCAGCGAACGGCGCGAGCAGGGACAGCACGAGGGCAGCTGCAGCCAGTCGGGTCATATTTAGCTCCGTTTGTGGAACCTTAATTGTAGCTGAAGTCCGTCCTCTGGAGCGCCCATCAGCAGCCGGTTTTTCGATGTGATTTCGCCGGGAATCGACTGCGTCCAAATGCGGTAGCCCTGCGCCTTCATCCCTGTGGCTCGGGTGATGTCGATGGCAAGCGCGGCGTCAACCCAGCCGGATAAGTCGCCGGCATCGCACGTTGCGAAATCGTGACAGCACGGGAGCACGGCCAGGCGGGCTCGTGCCGCGACCGCCCGGGCCATGATGCGATCGGTCAGGGCGCCGCATGCGTGAATCGACACGACGAGGTCGCTGGCGGACACCTCGATGTCTTCGACCTCCCGCTCGAGAAACGTGACTCGCCCGGCGAGCCGCGGCCAGTCGGTCATGAGGGATTCGTGAATCTTTGCGCTCGACGGCGGCACCGCCTTGTCGATCACCACTGCCGCAGCCGAAGAGTCGTCGAGGAGTAGCAAGATGTGCGCAAGCAGGCCGTGGCCACCGCACATATCCACGACCCGCCCGCCCCGAAACAGGCGCCGCACGCGCCGCGCGGTTTCCCACGCCTCGTACAGCTCCTTGCGAGGCAGGCAGCCAGCGCGACAGACCGCGCGCGCAAGGCGATGGAACAGCGTCTCGCCGGGAAAGCGGCCAAGATCGCGATCGGTCAGACGGCCCCGCGAAGACGGAGAGAAAGACTGGGGGCACACGGTGCTACTCGCGCAGCGAGAACGTTTCCTCCACCGACACGGACCAGTCGACGCCCCTCGAGTCGACGAGAAACTCGTACATGCGCGGATCGTCGCCAAACTCGACGCTGCCGCTCCCCGCGCCGCGATGATCGGTGATGACCTTCAGGGGCCGTCCGCTGATGCCGCTGCGCAGCGTCAGCTGAAAGGTGCTCAACGATCCTTCCGGGTTTCTCGTCGTCCAGTTGATGCGAAACGATCCCGACTCGCTGACGAACCCGAGCGTCGTGCTGCCCTTGCCGTTCCACGAACCAAGCTGGCGCTTCTCGACCGCGCGGTCTGAGGCGGCAGGCGCCGGGACGGGCACGTCTCGACACGCCGCCGCAAGAAGCGCAACCAAGAGAAGCCGCGCCGTTTTACTTTTCACTTTCTACTTTCTACTTTTTACTTTTTACTTTTTACTTTCAGAATCTGTACGAGTACTGAAACTTCGTCGACAGCCTGGTGTCCTGCGTCCTGAACCGCAGGCTGCGGTTTTCGTCCTCCGCCTGCACCCACCCCTGGTTGAATGCCACGAACAGGTCGTTGCCCGGCCTGAGCGTCCAGCGCATCCGGCTTTGCCACCCCAGGTTTCTGGAGCGGTTGTCGTATTGAATGAGATTCGTGAACGACAGCGTCGGCGACGCGGCGTAGTTGACGTTCGATGTCGCAATACGCGTGATGAAATGCCCCTCAGGCAGCCGCGCGAACGTCTGGTTCGTCGACAGGCTCATGGTAAATCTCGGAGGCAGCTTGTAGCCGACCGACGCGGTCACCTGCTCGGCTTGCCCCGACCAGTAGTTGCCCCATCCGAGACTGAGACTTCCCGTCAGGCGCCGCTTCGCCGCGGTCGTCAGCACGCTCCTGAACCGGGTGAACCGATACTCGCCCGGCAGCAGCGTCACGCCCGGCGCGATCTCGAATTTCTCAAACAGTCGTTCGTATGTCGGGTTGACGTCGGCGACGGCATGGACGCTGTCGCCCGATCGCAGGTGCCAGTCCAACAGAGCGACGTAGAGGTCCCAGCTTTCGACCTGTTTGTTGTCGAGCCGTGTGAATTGCGTGAAAAACACGTCGTGAAACATCTGCTGGATGTTGAGGAAGCGCGGGCGTGGATTGTAGCTCGCTCCCACGCGCAGGAGACGGGTGTTGTCGCGCTGAACGAAACCGAGCGCCGGCTTGAAATTCTCCTGAATCTCTCTGAACACGGCCTGCGCGACGAACTTGTCGTTGGGATAAATGGCCGACACGCCGTAGGACCAGTCCTTGTCGGAACGGGCGCCGTTGACTCCCCTGACGCCGTACGCATTCACCACGAGGTTCTGGGATCGCCCGAAAAGACGCGACGTCGCAAGCCGGAGGTCGGCGCCGTACGTGCGGCCGGCCCGTCCGCGCTCCGGATGGCCGTCGGTGAAGAGCGCGCCGACATATGACTGCTCGAACAAGTTCCGCTTGATGCGGCCCACGAAAAAATTCTCGTCGTCGGCGAGCACGGTGTTGGGGCCGCGCAGTTCGCCGGTGCGCACGTTCAGGACGCCCACATCTGTGCGTCCGATGGTGCCGGTCAGTTTGACGCCGGCTTGGAGCGGCACCTCCTGTCCGGCAAGCAAGCCGATCCGCCGGCTGAAGAACGGTAAGATGTCCGCGCCGGTGCCCGGGATGCCCCCCGGCGTATCGGGACCCGTGCTCGCGAAGCTGAAGACGCCCGCGCCTTCCAGGAAGAACGACCGCTTCTCCGGAAAGAGCAGTGAGAAACGCGTCAGGTTGATTTGACGCGCGTCGACTTCGGTTTCGCCGAAGTCGGTGTTGAACGTCGCCGTGAGCTTCAGGCTCGGCGTGAGGCTGTAGAACAAATCGAGCCCGGGTTTGCGGCTGAAGTCGTCGTCGCCAGTGCCGAGGTGAAGCCATCGCCCCGCAAGGAACGGTCGCAGATCGAGCCCGATGCCCTGGGTGAGGCCGTCGAGGTTCGTGATCTCGCCGGCTTCGGACACCTGCAGAAACTGCGTTTCGAGGCGCGCACCCGTCCAACGGTTGTCCTCGAGCTTTCGATACACGTTTCGAGCGATGTTGAACCCCCACACGTTCTTGTCTGCCGGAAAACTGAGGCTCTTGAACGGAATGGCGAACTCGGCGACCCATCCCTGGTTCGTGCGCCTCGTGCGAACCTGCCAGATCGCGTCCCACTCCGTGTTGAGGTCACCATCGGCGAACACGAGCCCGTCGACGAGGGCGCCCGCCGGATTGGTCGCGAAGTAGAACGCGCTGCGCTGATCGCGGAACGTGTCGAGGAGGATCTCGATGCGATCGTCAGCCATCAGCCCGGCATCGCGGGCCATCTGCGTGCCGATGACTCTGCCCGGCTCCGAGTCGTACGCATAGACGCCGATATAGAGGTTGTCTTCGTCGCGCAGCAGCGTGACGACGGTTCGCTCCGTCGGCTGCTGCCCTGTATCGGGCTGCCGTTGAATCAGATCTCCGATGGGCGGTGCCGTGGTCCAGATTGGCTCGTTGAGCGTTCCGTCGATCGTCATCGGGCCGGGGCGCGAAGGTGACCGGGGCCGATCGGACCGGCGCGTCCGCAGCCGCCGGATTCTGGGGTGCGGCCTGGGCACGACCAGCAAAGGCTCCCAACACGAGCAGCGCCAAACCGATCCTCATGACGGAAGCGGCGCGGGCAGCGGAACGCCGACTCGTTCAGCCCACGGCGTGAGAGCCGGGAGAATGGT
>JANNJO010000298.1:0-9263 GCA_031395755.1 Acidobacteriota bacterium | reverse complement strand
GCCAATACAGCGCAGGCTCAGGAGCAGAACGCCGAGCGACAACAGGAAGCACAGCAGCAATGACGCTGCCTGGCCTCGATCGCGTCGTCCCGTATTCATAGCCTCTCCTTGAAAAAATGGCCTGGGTTGATCATGGCCGTGGGCGTCACTTCTAACGTCCCGGCAGCTCTACTAACCAGAAAGATGCCAATGTAAACAACGCTCTAGTCTAACAAATTGCTAGCAATTTCCACTGACAAGCTGATCAAATTGCATGGGAATCCAATAAACTGGTCACGAAAATCCAATTTTCCGAAGCAGGTGTTACCCCAACAGGGCCATTCCCTGCAAATATATGAACCTGTAGGGGGTTGCCTCCTACAGGCGCCCGCTCAAAAACCGATAAAAAGGGAGCATGCAGCAACGATGGCTAACGGGGCTCTTTCTTGCCTCGGCGTTGGCGATTTCTCTGCCGCCGGCGTGGGCGCAAGCTCCAACCGGCAATGTTTCGGGCCGGGTCGTGTCCTCTGACGCGCAGCCTCTTCCGGGCGTCACAATCTCGGTGACGTCGCCCAATCTGCAAGGGGCCCGTTCGACCGTGAGCTCGCCAACCGGCGCGTATCACATCGCGCTTCTTCCTCCCGGCACCTACGCTCTTTCGTTCGAACTCAACAATTTCCAGACGATGCAGCGCACCCAGGCGGTGGCGGGCACCCAAAACGTCGTCCTGGATGTGACGATGGCGCTCGCGGCACTGAGTGTCGATGTGAATGTCGTCGGCCAGGCGCAGGCGTTTGTCGCCACCGCACAGGTCGCGACCAATTTCAAGCAAGAGCTGATGGCCACGCTGCCGTCGAACCGTACGATCGACGCCGTGCTGCTCATGGCGCCCGCGGTGCATCCGACCGGGCCTCGCGGTGCCTACACGATCAACGGTTCTCAATCCTACGAGAACCTGTACACGCTGAACGGCGCGATCATCAACGAGAACCTGCGCGGCGCGCCGATGACGCCGTACATCGAGGACGCGATTCAGGAAGTCACCGTGGCGAGTGCCGGTGTCTCCGCCGAGTACGGGCGCTTTGCCGGCGGCGTGGCCAATGCCGTCACGAAGTCAGGGGGCAACAACTTCGGCGGCTCGTTCCGTACGTCGTTTGCGAACGACAGCTGGCGCTCCTTTACGCCGTTCGAGTCGACCGAGCTGATTCTCAAGCCCGCTCTCAAGCCCTCCAACCTCAAGCTCGACATGACTGTTCCGACCTACGAGGCGACGCTCGGCGGCCCGGTGAGACGTGATCGTCTCTGGTTCTTCGGCGCCATGCGATCGCAGAAGCAGGCGTCGCAGCGGACGACGGCCCAGACGGTGATTCCGTACACGCGGACGAACGACGAGCAACGCTATGAGGGCAAGCTCACCTACACGCCACGCGTCGGCCACTCTCTGCAGGGTTCGTACTTCAAGCTGAACCAGATCATCCATAACTCCACGGGCCAGAACGTCGGGGATCTCAAGAGCCTGACCCCGCAGGGACAGCCGCAGAGCCTTGTGTCGCTCCAGTACACCGGCGTCCTCACGCCGAACTTTTCGCTGTCCGCCCAGTACTCCGCCCGACGTTTTGCGCTGACCAACGTCGGCGCCATGGGGACGGACAAGATCCAGGACACGCTGGTGTTCGATCTGTCGAGAAACATCCGATACTGGAGCCCGACGTTCTGCGCCGGCTCGGTCTGCGGCGACGGCGACGAACAACGCAATAACAACAACATCGTGGTGAAGGGCTCGTACTTTCTCTCGAACAACGCATCGGGCGCGCACCACGTGGTGTTCGGTTACGATCGCTTCAACGACAACATCATCGCCAACACCCACGGATCGGGAAGCGGGTACCGCATTCGGGGCAGCAACGCGATCTACTTTTCTACCGGCGAAATATTTCCGGTGTTTCTTCCCAACAGCACGACGACGCTGGAGCGCAACCCGCTTCTGGCCCTCAGCGAAGGCTCGAATCTTCGCGTGCATTCGGCTTTCTTCAACGACAACTGGCGCGTCAACGACAACCTGACGCTGAACGTCGGACTGCGTCTTGACAAGAACGACGCAACCGACGGCGATGGCGACACCGTCGGCGACGACCTTTCCGTCAGCCCGAGACTGTCGGCCGTGTGGGATCCGAAAGGCGACGGCCGCTGGGCGATTAGCGGCAGCTATTCCCGTTACACGATGGCGCTCACGAGCAACCTCGCGGCGTCGACGGCTCAAGCCGGAAATCTGGCGACCTTCCGCTGGATCTACCAGGGGCCGGCCATCAACGCGGATTTGACGGCGCCCAAGGAATCGCTCGTGACGACCGCTGAGGCGATTCGGCGCGTGTTCGAGTGGCATGACGCCAATAATGGAGACAGCAGGAGGCCGTTCTCCCTGGCGAACGTGCCGGGCGTGAACGTCAAAATTCAGGACCCGCTTTCCTCGCCGTATTCAATGGAGTACTCGGGCGGCGTGAGCAGAACGCTTGGCCCCCGCGGCAGCGTTCGCGCCGACGTCGTCTATCGGGATTTCAGAAACTTCTACGGCCTGCGGACCGACCTCTTGACCGGTCGTGTGGCCGGCGAACAGGGCGCCAACTTCGATCTGAACGTGATCGAAAACACCGACCGCACCGAACGCAACTACGTCGGCTTGACGACGCAAGCCAGCTACGACTTCGGTCCCCAAATATCAGTGGGCGGCAATTACACGCTGTCGCGCGCGTCCGGGAACCTGGAGGGCGAGGCCGCCAATACCGGTCCCAGCGGCTCTCAGGCGAACAGCTATCCGGAGTACCGCGTCCCGTCGTGGAACTATCCGGTGGGAGATCTGGCCATAGACCAGCGCCATCGCGCGCGCATGTGGGCGACCTATCACCTCCCGACTCCGGCGTCGTTCGGCGGGATCACGATGGGCTTGTTGCAGCAGTTCGGCTCGGGCGTGCCGTACGCGGCGATCGGGATCGTCAATCCGACGACCGTCATGCCGAACCCGGGTTATCTGACGCCGCCCGGAGGCATCGAGTATTTCTTCCTGGGACGCAACCCGTTCCGCACGGAAGCGACCTATCGCACGGATCTTTCCTTGAACTACGGTCATCGGCTCGCGCGTCTGAGCGACGTGCGGCCGGAGCTGTTTTTCCATGGCGAGCTGCTGAACGTCTTCAATCAGTACCAGCTGTGCGCCTGCGGCGAAAATGTCTTCCGCAACGGCGGCATCAGCGACCTGTTGACGATTGGGCAGGGCGCGAGCATCATCGCCCCTCAATTCAACCCATACACCACGCAGCCCGTCGAGAATACACACTGGGCGAAGCAGCCGAACTTCGGCCAGCCGGTCGACAGGTTCGCCTTCACGTCCCCCCGCACGTTCCGCTTCTCGGTCGGCGTCCGGTTCTAGCGCTGCTTTGGCTTCGGACTCCTGGCTCCGGGCTTCTGGCCCGACGGGACAGCACACGCCAGGCCAAAGCCTAGAGCCCAAAGCCCAAAGCCTGTACAATTCACCCCAGTGCAGCCGCTCATCAGGCAGCTCCTGGCGGAGCTCGGAGAAGATCCGGGCCGCGAGGGCCTGCTGAATACACCGAAGCGCGTCGAAAGAGCCCTCAAGTTCCTGACGAGCGGCTATGACATGAACGTCGACGAGGTCCTCAACGACGCCCTGTTCACCGTCGATTACAGCGAGATGGTGATCGTCAAGGACATCGATTTCTACAGCCTCTGCGAGCACCATCTGCTGCCGTTCTTCGGCAAGTGCCACGTCGCATACATTCCCAGAACCAAGGTCATCGGCCTCAGCAAGATCCCGAGGCTCGTCGACATCTTCAGCCGCCGCCTGCAGATTCAGGAACGGCTGACGAGCCAGGTTGCCGAGACGATTCGCGAGAAGATCAACCCGCTGGGCGTCGCCGTCGTCATGGAAGCGACCCACCTGTGCATGTCGATGCGCGGAGTGGAGAAGCAGAATTCGTTCTGCGTCACCAGCTCGATGCTGGGAGCGTTCCGCGACAGCGCGCGCACGCGCATGGAATTTCTGGAGCTGATCAAGCTGCGCACCGCGCTCCGCGCGTCGCCCGAGTCAATGAGCGCCTGTGTTGCTGACTAAAGTGGTCCATGGTCGATGGTCCATCGTCAATGGTCGATGGCTCGCTGTGGTTACTGTTCTTGCGGCCGTCACGCTTGACGCACAGACGAAGCCGCCCGCCCGCAAGCCGGTTCCCGCAGCCGCCAGGAAGCTGACGATGGCTCCCGCGGACCTGATGTGTCCCTCTCCGCTCGGAACCGGCGTCACCAGCAAGCTGGCGTATTGCGACGTGCTGACCGGCCGCGATCCCAAAGCGGGCATCATCATCAAGCTGCCCGCGCGGCGCGGCCTGTTGACCCTGAAGTTCAACCTGCACAATCGCCACACGTACTCGGAAGAAGAAGTGCGGATGAAGAGGGCCTTCGCGTCCTACACCGCGTCGATCGGCGTCCTGACGCTCGACAATACGCTGCTGACGCGTGCGGTCGTCGCCGGCGAGTTCCGCAGGCTTGACGATCTTGTCGAGCGCATCGGCGGCGGCGCGGGCCCCGGCGGGGTAAAGGCCGTCGGGCCGGTCGGCTCCGAGGCGATCGCCGTCGAGATTGACACCGATGTCACCGAAGTCAGCCTGATCGGCGAGAAGCTGACCGTTGTGCGCAGCGACGGCGTGCCCGCGAACTACTTGGCGCCCGGCCGCCCGATTGCCGTCATCAGCAACGTCACTGTCGAGTACACTCCTGCGCCGACGCCCGTGCGGCGCCGCAGGTAGAGATTGTCAGAACTTCTCACCATCATCGTTCCCGTCTACAACGAAGCCGGAACCGTCCGGCAGGTGATCGATCGCCTGCTGCAGATTCCGCTGCCGCTCCCGCGCGAAATCATCGTCATCAACGACGGATCGACCGATGGCACCACTCAGGTGCTCAACGCCGTGCCGAAGGTCGACGGCGTGCTGTCGATCGTGCACGCCCCCGCCAACGGCGGGAAGGGCAGCGCCATCCGCATCGGCTTGAGCCACGCGTCCGGGACGATCATCGCGATTCAGGACGCCGATCTCGAGCTCGATCCTGTCCAGCTCGCCGATCTCGTTCAGCCGATTCTGAATGGCGAGGCCGAAGTCGTCTACGGGTCGCGCTTTCTCAATGGGCGTCCGCCCGGGCCGTGGCTTTCCGTGGCGGCCAATCGCACGCTAACGGGTCTGACAAACGTGCTGTTCGGCGGGCGTCTCACCGACATGGAGACCTGCTACAAGATCATGCAGACGTCGGTGGCGCGGAGCCTGCATCTCGAATCGAACCGCTTCGACATCGAGCCCGAGATCACAGCCAAGCTGCTGCGTCAGCGGCGCCGCATCTTCGAGCTGCCTGTGACATTCGATCCGCGCAATCGCGCGAGCGGCAAGAAAATCGGCTTGCGCGACGGGTTTCGCGCGATCGCCGTGCTCATCAAATACAGACTTCAGTCACCTCCTGACCTCCTGGCCTCCTGTTCGCTTTTGTTGGCCGTGCTCGCGGCGATTGGCCTTGCGGGCGTCGGTGTTCTGCGTGGCACCTACGCCGCAGGCGGCTCGGATTCTTCGTGCTACGCGCTGATGGCGGAGGCCTTCGCCTCCGGCGATTTGATGCCGACCAGCGCGCTCGTCTCGCAGGTGCCGTGGCCCTCTGCACCGAAGACCTTCACGCCCGGCGGGTTCGTTCCATCTCAGACCCATCCTTCCGCCTCTGCGCCGGTGTGCGCGCCCGGGTTTTCCGTGCTGCTCGCGCCGGTTGTGGCCGTTGGTGGGCGCGATGCGCTGTTCTGGGTGACGCCGCTGGCCGCCGCGCTCCTTGTCTGGATGACGTTCGTGGCCGGACGCGCGCTCGCCGGGCCGCTCGCGGGCGCCATGGCCGCGGTGCTGGTCGCGGCCAGTCCACCCGTGCTCTATCAAGCCGTGCAGCCGATGAACGACATCACGACCGCAGCATTGTGGATGGCGACGTTCGTGGCGCTGATTCAACGGCGCTGGACTCTCGCCGGCCTCTGCTGCGGCCTGGCACTTCTCGTGCGGCCGAATCTGCTGCCGCTCGGAATCGTGGCCGGGTTGTTCGTGATGAGGGATTCGGGATTAGGGATTCGTTCTCTGAAGTTTGCTGCCGGCGTGCTGCCGTTTGCGCTCGTCGTTTTGTGGCTGAACAACGAGCTCTACGGCAGCCCGCTCCGCACCGGTTATGGCTCGCCCGGCCGTCTGTTCGGCTTCTCGGTGCTGTCGACGAATGCCTCACGTTACATAGGCTGGCTCATCGAGACGCACACACCGTTTCCGCTGCTCGCGTTTGCGTCGCCGTTTGTCGTCGCCCACGAAAAGCGGAAAGACGTCGGGCTCGGGCTTGGCGTGATCCTCGTGACGTGCTTCATCTACTTCCTCTACACACCGTTCGATCATTGGTCGTATCTCAGGTTCCTGCTGCCCGCTGTGACGTTGATGCTCGTGTTTGCGAGCGCGGCGATGGTGAGAGTCCTCGAATCCCTCCTGGGTCCGGCTAAAGCCGGACACCACCTACGGGCCAGCCACTATGTACTGATAGGCGCTGTTACAGGCGTCCTTGCCATGCTTTACGTGCGCACGGCGGCCGAGCGTCACGCGTTCGCCCTGCAGTTTCTCGAGCAGCGGTACAGGAGCGCCGGCATCTTCGTCCGCGATCGCCTTCCGGAAGGAGCGGTCGTGCTGTCCGTGTGGGACAGCGGGGCCGTGCGTTTCCATGGGCGCAAGGAAGCGCTCACATGGGAAGGGCTCGATCCCTCGTGGCTCGACCGAAGCCTCGGATGGCTCGAGCAGCGCGGCCGCCGGCCGTATATCCTGGTCGAGACGTGGGAGGAGCCGGGCTTCCGCGGCCGCTTCGGCAGCCACAGCGATATCGGAAAACTCGACTGGCCGCCCAGCTACGAGATCGATCGCGTCGTCCGCATCTACGACCCACAGGAACGCGCGCGATACCATCGCGGCGAGCCTGTCGATACCGAGTTTGTGTGGCCTCTACGACGCTGACGGTCCGATCGCTGCGGCATCATGCGATCGCGCAGTCGCTGTTTCCTCCGACCACTTTGCAGGGCGCTATCGATCGGCTCGACTTCGTGCAGGCCGATCCCATTCGCTCGCCCGCGCGCGCGCAGGACTTGATTCTCCGTCACCGTGCGATCGACTACCGCGCCGGCGATCTCAAGCGCCGGTATGCGTCGCTCGACGTCGAGGAAGACTACCTTTACGCCTACGGGTTTCTTTCGAGGCGGGTACGGCACCTTCTGCATCCGCGAAAGACGCCGGCCCTGCGGGCGCTCGAAAAGAAGGTGTTCGAAACCGTTCGCCGCCTCGGTGAGGCGCACCCGGGCGCCCTGGAGACGCATCTCGGCAAGCGCCGGATGGTCAACGCCTGGGGCGGGTACTCGAAAGCCACGACCAACGCCCTCGAGTGGCTTCATTGGCGCGGCCTGCTCAGGATAGCCAGGCGTGAAAACGGCATTCGTGTGTATCACCCGGCACCGCCGCCCGGCGACGGGTCCACGCCCTCCGAAAGGCTGCGGGAGTTGATCCTCGTGCTGGCGACCATCTTTGCGCCGGCGCCAGAGAAGAGCCTGCACGCCGTCACCGCGCGATACCGGGATCTCGGCAATACCCGCGGGACATTGACTGCCTTGATTCGGGACGGTGCCTTGAGGCAGGCGATCGTCGATGGTGTCAGCTACGTGTGGCCCGCCGGCGCTGTGATTGCCGATGAGGAACCCCGGCGCATACGGTTTCTTGCGCCGTTCGATCCGATCGTGTGGGATCGCACTCGCTTCGAGCACCTGTGGGGATGGCCATACCGGTTCGAGGCGTACACGCCCATCGCGAAGCGCATCCGCGGCTACTACGCGATGCCGTTGCTGTGGGGAGACGAGATCATGGGTTGGGCGACGACGACCTGTGCGACGACGACCTGTGCGTCAGGTGCGAAAGGTGCGTCGGGTGCGATCCTTGATGTGAAGGTGGGATGTATCGGCAAACGCCCGCGCGGCCGGGAGTTCACGCGCGAGCTGGATGCGGAGATCGCGCGGCTGGAGCGGTTCCTGTCTTTGCAGGAGCCCAGGAGCTCAGAAGGAATTGCGTTCTGAGCTCCTGAGCTTTTGTTCAATTGCCTACAGATTGGCCAGGCGCGTGTCCGCGTCGCCGAACCGGTCGAGCGTGATGCCCATGCGGTCCATGATCCCGAGATATAGACTGCACATCTTGCGGTTCTCGTCGCCGGCGGTCAGGTAATCGAGCGAGCGCCCCGTTTCGAGCGCCCCGCCGAGGCCTCCCGCCAGCACCACGGGCAGCTGGGTGCTGATGTGCTTGCTGCCGTTCCACAGGTTCGACAGGAACATCAGGCACGAGTTGTCGAGCACCGTGCCGTCCCCTTCGGGCATCGAATCCAGCTTCGTGGCCAGATACGCGAGCTGGCTCAGGTGGAAGCGCGCGATGCGCTCGTAGCCATCCGACAGGTTGTCGTGCGAGGCCGAATGATGTCCCTCCCGCACGTCGAGGAACGGGTAATAGAGCGCCGAGAGGTCGCGCGCGAGCAGCAGCGAGGCCACGCGCGTTTTGTCGGTCTGAAACGCGAGCGCGATGACATCGCACATCAGGCGCGTGTGCTCGCGGAGATCTTCAGGCAAGCCGTTCGCCGGCCGATCCATCGAGAACACGGGGCGATTCTTCAGCTTGGCGAGGTCTGCGGCCTTTTCCTGATTCTTCCGCATGCCGTCGACGCGCTTCTCGACCTCGCGCACGCTGGTCATGAACTCATCCAGTTTGTACTGGTCGGTCGAGCTGACCTGGCGACTCAGCGTCTCGGCGCTCTCCCTCACCCGATCGAGGATGCTCAGGTTGCGCACGCTGCCGCGGTTCTCGAACAAGGTGTCGAAGGCCAGCGCCGGGTAGACCTCGTTGGGAACCGGAGAGTCCGGGCTCTGCCATGAAATATGGGAGCTGTATGCCATCGAGAAGTTCGTCTCGTGGTAGCCCGTCATCGGCTGTTCACATGCGAGGACGATGCTGGGTTGCAGCGTGTCCTGGCCGATGCGGTTGGCGATCATCTGATCGACGGTCATGCCGGCGTGGATGACGGGTCCTCGCTGAATCGGCGCACCTGAGAGCAGACTGCCGGTTTGAGCAGGGTGAATGCCCTGACCGGTCGAATGCTTGTTGAAGAGCCCGTTGATGACGTTGATCTTTTTCTTCAGCGGC
>JANNJO010000266.1:0-4026 GCA_031395755.1 Acidobacteriota bacterium | reverse complement strand
GAACATCACGAACCTGATGAGCCTGACACCCGGTGTCAGCACAAGCGGCGCCGGCGACGTGCAGATGAACGGCGTCGCCGGGGGCGGCACGGGCGTCACCGTGGATGGCACCGAGGCAAACTCGAATCCCGAGGCCCGATCGCTCGCGCAATACGGCGGCCAGAACCAGATTTCCGTCATGAGCCTCGACGCCGTTTCCGAGGTGCAGATCGTGAAAGGCGTGCTGCCCGCGGAGTACGGCGGCGTCGTCGGCGGGCAGATCAACGTGATCAGCCGCTCGGGCACGAACAACTTCCGCGGCTCGGCGTTTTTCAGCGGGCAGAACGCGAAATGGAACGCGCGGAACTTCTTTTCGACGGCTCAACAGCCCGTAGGCACCTTCAACCAGTACGGTGGCACGCTCGGTGGGCCCCTGCTGAGGAACAAAGCGTTCTTCTTCACGACCTACGAGGGCTACCGCGAGAACGTGCAGAGAAACCTGGACATCACGACGCCGTACCAGAGTACGAAGGACGAAATTCTGAGGGCGTTGCCGTTCCCCGAGACCAAGATCGTGCTCGACACCATGTACTTGCCGACCGAGCCTATCGTTTCATCGGCCGGCGTTGTCAATGCGCAAGTCGGCCGCTGGCGCGGTCTCGGGAACCAAAAACGCACCGAGAATCACGTCGTGGCCAAGGGCGACGTGTCGCTCTTCAACGGCGCCAACCTCGGCGTCACGTTTACGCGCCTGCGACCGTATACCTTGGAACCCAGGGCATTCGTCAACACGGCCAATGACCGGGAATTTCCGAACAAGCAGGATCGCATCGCCGCGCAGCTGGTCATGACCCGCGGTGCATGGGTCTCGGAGAGCCGGTTTGGGTGGAACCATACCGCTCTGGCTCGGATCGATGGATTCTTGAACACGATCGGTCCAAATACTCCCCCGGAGATTCTCCCCTACGGCCAGCGCGTTGGGAGGCTCGAGGTCTCTGGCCTGTTCAACACACCGGATGCCGAAATCTATGATTCGACGGGCGACACCTACAGCTTCGAGCAGAAGTTCAGCCGTGGGTACCAACGGCATCTCGTGAAGGTAGGGTTCCGCTTCCAGCGCGAGACCGGGGGTCGAGTGAATCCGGAGATCCCGAAGTTCGGCTACCAGACCTACGGCGATTTGCTCGCGAACGTGATGCAGTCGCTGAACACGACGTTCGGGTCGCCGCCGTTTGACGCGGAGCTGAGCCAGTACAGCGGGTTCATCCAGGACGACTGGCGGCTGCGTAACAATTTCGTGCTGAACCTCGGCCTGCGCTACGACTACTACGACGTGATCAAAGTGACGCCCACGACTGCTGAAGGGGTGGAGATCGTGAACTTCGAGCAAGCCACCGATCTGCGCAAGATGGATTTCGGTGCGCTGCGCGATCCGCTCAGGCCGTACGAGCCCGATGGGGTCAACTTTGGTCCCAGACTCGGTTTCGCCTGGACGCTGGGCCAGGCCGAGACGACGGTCGTCCGGGGCGGCGTCGGCTATCTCTACAGCCCGCACCTGATGGGGACGGTCCGACATAGCGCGGGGAGTCCTTTTTTTCCCTTCCGGATCCTGTACAACCGGACGGAAGTAGCGCAAAGAGGTATCAAGTGGCCCCTCTACATGGACCAGTCCAGGCTGCTGGCTCTCGCGGACGCGCGCGGCAGGGCCGCCTTCTCGATCTACGACACTGACTTGCCGGTGGCCTATACCATCCAGTCCATGCTCAGTGTGCAGCATGCCCTGGGGCGCACCATGGCCGCGGAGGTTGGCTACATCCGTACTGATGGCAGGGATTTCCCGCTGCATCGGCAGCTTACGCAGGCGTTCGACAGGAATACCGGTCTGCGGCCCAACCCGGCACTCGGTGCGCCCGGCGGCTATTACATCGATAGCAACCAGACGATGGTCTACAACGGTCTGCAGACCTCGCTTCGGAAGCGGTTCTCCGACCGCCATTCGTGGGAAATCAATTACACCCTGGGAAAGAGCGAAGCCACGCAGGGCGGCGATGTCGCCTCGTACTTTGTCGCCAACGTAGACAACACCCAGGATTTCTGGAACCCGGAATACGATCGGGGACCTTCCAATAATGACATCCGTCACCGCATGATTGGTGCGTTCATTTATGAGCTCCCGGGAGTCCGTGGCGGGGAGGGCTTCCTCAATGGCGTCGTGGGCGGGTGGCAGATTTCCGGCATCATGCAGGCGCTATCGGGGAGTGCGTTGATCGTCACACAACCATCGGGGATTTCCCGCAGCCGGCCCGATGTCGTGCCTGGGGCCGCTCTGGTGGTCGACCAGTGGAGGGACACGTGCGACGCCCGAGGCTGTAACTACCTGGATCCGGCCAGTTTCACGAGGGTGCCAGTCAGCCCGGTGACCAATGCGACGCTTCGGCCCGGGACCTACCAGCTCGAGATGGCGCGTGGGCCTGGCAGGTTCACTCTGGACGCGACGTTTGCCAAGAACTTCCCTCTTGGGGCGGCCACGAGGTTGCAGCTTCGCGCCGACGTGTTCGGCCTGCTGAACAGGAAGAACTACAACAATCCCGAGTTGCGCATCAACAACGTGGACTTCGGCCGGATCACGGGTGCCAGCGGCGCGCGCACGTTCCAGCTTGGCGCGCGGCTTACGTTCTGAACTCGGGGTTGACTACACAGTGAACAGGAGGTCAGGAGGCGAGGAGAATCGTCTTGGAAACAAGTTCTCCTGATCTTCTCATCTCCTGTTGAAAATCACCTAGCGCGCGGCGGCCACGCGTTTCGCGCCGGCCTTGCTGTAGTGCTCCGGGTCCATGCCGCGTTCGGTCATCAGTTTCCGGACCAGCGCTACGGACTCCGGGAATTCCTTGACGGTCGCGCCGAATTGTCCGCCCTCGGCGACCATCAGCGGCGTCCAGCCCAGCTTGTTCCGGGCATCCAGCTGCGCGCCGTTGTCCACGAGAAACTGAATAATCGAACGCTGCCCCGTCGTCACCGCGCCATGCAGCGCCGTGCTTCCGCTCCAGCGCATGTCGCCCAATGCCGTCGGCGGCAAGTGCTCGAGATTTTCCGGATAGCTGATAAACAGCTTGATGGGGTCGCCGACGATCGGCACGTCGCCGAAATCGGCCACGGCATTGATGTCGTTGTCGAGGGTCAAGGCCAGCTTCACGGCTTCAAGTCTCTCGACCTCAGGTGTGCCGTTGAACGGACCGGGCGTTTCTCCTGCCCACGTGCCCAACCCCGCGGCTGCCATGAGCGGCGTGATGTTCTGGACGGTCGGCAGGCGCGGGTCAGCGCCGTAGGCGGCCAGGAGGCGCATTAATTCGACGTCGCCGTTTTTGGCTGCCAGGTAATACGGCGTCGCACCGACAAGACTGATGTAATCGCGGCCCACTCGGATGTTCGGCGGGCTCTTGACCTCTCCGTCATCGCGGTCGAACGGGATTTCCTGCCAGGCGATGCGGACGTTGGGATTCGCGCCGTGTTTCAACAGTGCTTCGGCCAGGCCCAGGCTGTCGAGACCACCGGTCGGTGGCGGCGGACCCTGGTCCCCTCCCGAGGCTCCTGGCTTTCGTATCCATGCCAGAGCGTGGAGAATCGAGCCGCGGGCGTCGGCCGCATTCGGATTCGCTCCGTTCTCGAGCAGCACGCCGGCGATTTCGAAATGCCCGTTGATCACCGCCAGTGCCAGGGCAGAAGTGGCATCCGATACCGGCTTGGACGTCGAATTCGACGAGATAGCTGCGGCCTGGGCGATGTCGTTGACGCTCGCTTTCGCTCTCAGCAGGCCGCGCACGGCAGCGACAGAGCCCTGTCGAACCGCAAACAGCAACGGCGTAAACCCCGCCTTCGAACGTGCATGAACGTCTGCGCCCGCCTCGAGCAAGGCATCTACGACCGAGGCATGACCTTCGGCCGACGCCCACATCAGCGCGGTCTGCCCTTTCCAGCCCTCTGTGGCGTTGACGTTGGCGCCGCGAACGAGCAGCGCTTTGACCGCACGAAGACTGCCTGTGCTGGCGG
>JANNJO010000227.1:0-2779 GCA_031395755.1 Acidobacteriota bacterium | reverse complement strand
AGCATCATCACCGCGCTTCATCGCGGCGAGAAGATCGAGCTGAGAGGCTTCGGCAGTTTCCGGCTTCGTCGTCGCGAGCCCCGCAAGGGCCGGAACCCGAAGACGGGCGACAAAGTGGATGTGCCGCCGAAGAAGGTGCCCTATTTCAAGCCCGGCAAGGAGCTCAAGGAGCTCATCAATCAGGACCCCGGAAGAGTTCCGCCCGTCTGACGCCTCGTGGATCGTCTCTGGGCTCCGTGGCGTCTCTCTTACGTGACCGCAGCTCCTGCCCCCTCGACAGCGTGCATATTCTGTGACGCCTGCGCCAGCCGCGAGGCAGGGCTGGTCCTGCTGCGCGGCTCGCACAGCTTCGTCATCCTCAACCTGTATCCCTACAACAACGGACATCTGATGGTGGTGCCGAACCGGCACCTCTGCGCGCTCGAGGCGCTGACGCCGGACGAGCAAGCCGAGCTGATGCGACTGACGCGCCTCTCTGAAATGGCGCTCACCGAGGCGTACCGTCCGCACGGCTTCAACGTCGGCATCAATCTCGGCAAAGCGGCCGGCGCGGGAATCGAAAATCATCTCCATATCCATCTCGTGCCGCGCTGGTCAGGTGATACGAATTTCATGACGGCAGTGGGTGAGACGCGGGTGCTGCCGGAAGATCTCGGGGCGACGGCCGCTCGCCTTCGGCCGGTCTTCGAGAGACTCGCTCACTCAGGCGGGTAGGGTGCGACAGGTGCGAAGGGTGCGATAGGTGCGACAGGTGCGTTGGGTGCGTACGTTTGCGATGCTCGTGGGCGCGACCGCAGTGATTCTTGCGCAGGACGCGCCGAGGCGGCGCAACGCCATCATCTTCGTCGCCGACGGCCTGCGGCACGGCTCGGTCAACCCCACCGACACGCCGACGCTCTACAGGATCCGCACCGAAGGCGTTTACTTCGCGAACAGTCATGCTGTGTTTCCGACGCAGACGATGCCGAATGCGGCGGCGATTGCCACGGGTCATTTTCCCGGCGACACCGGACAGTTCGCCAACAACCTCTTTACCGGCTATCCGCTCTTCGACACCGGGAATTTCGGCTTGTCGCCGGGCACCATGGTTCCCGATGTCGAGAACGGCGCCGCGCTGGCCGACATCAACGATCACTACGGCGGCAATTACCTGCGCGAGGCATCGCTGCTCGCGTACGCGCGCTCGTACGGCTACAACACGGCGACCATCGGCAAGACCGGCCCCGCGGCCTCTCAGGATCTGGCCGATGTCAACCCGCTTCGCGGCGTCCTGCGCGATCCGGTCACGGTCATCGTCGAGAGTGCGACGGGCACCCCCGGCGCGATTCCTCTGCGCCCGTCCACAATCGCCATGCTCAAGTCGGCCGGGTTGACACCGGCGCCGCCGCCGCGCGTTCAATCAGGCGGCACGAACACGGAGCCTGGCACGCGTGCGGCGAACGTCGAGCATCAGCAATGGTTCGCGGACGTGACGACGAACGCCATCCTGCCTGCGTTCGCGGGGAGCCCCGAGCCGTTCGTGCTGGTGTACTGGTCGGGTGATCCGGACCTCACACAGCATGCGCAGGGCGACAGCCTGAACCGCCTCACGCCCGGCATCAACGGTCCGACGTCGAGGGCCGCGGTGCGCAACGCCGATCGCAACCTGAAGCAGATCGTTGACTACCTCGACGCACACCCCGGGGTGCGCGACAGCACGAATCTGTTCGTCACGGCCGATCATGGGTTCTCCACGGTGAGCCGCCGCGACGTGGATGCCGCCGGGCGTGCGACGACGAGTTACTCCGCGACGCTGCGGTACAGAGACGCGTCCGGACGGCAGGAAGTGAACGACGGCTCGCTGCCGCCGGGATTTCTCGCGATCGATCTTGCGCATGCGCTCGGTCTGCCTCTTTACGATCCCGAGGCACAGACGACGAATGAGCGCGGGGTCAAGAGTTACGCGAGAGTCGATCCGGGCGTCGGCCGGCAGACGGCCGCGGTTCGCCAGCGCCCGACGGCCTCCACCGCGCTGATTGGGGGCACGGGAACGATCGCGAAGCCGACCGACGCGAAGGTCATCGTCGCGCAGACGTCAATTCACGTTCCGGGCAACGACAAGGATCTCCCGCGACGGATTGTGCGGTTCCTCGCGACCCAGGACTACGTGGGCGGCCTCTTCGTGAACGACCGGCTCGGCCAGATGCCGGGCGCGTTGTTGATGAGCGATGTCGGACTGCTCGGCAGCGCGACCATGCCGAAGCCGGCGGTCGTCATCCACTTCAAGAGCTTTCCGCTCGATCCGAGCGATCCGTTCATGACGGGCGTGATCGTGGGAGGCACGCGGCAGCAGGGGCAGGGCGAACATGGGTCCCTCGCCCGCGCAAACACGTTCACCAACATGGCGGCGATTGGCCCTGACTTCAAGAAGAGGTTTGTCGATCTGTCACCCGCGGGCAACGCGGACCTGCAGCCGACGCTGGCGCAGACGCTTCGGATGAAGATTCCGAGGCTCGGCAGACTGCGCGGGCGCGTACTGACCGAAGCACTGGTGGGCGGACCGCAGACCGTGACATTTACACGCGAGGTAGCGCGATCGCGGCCGTCGGACGCCGGGATGTCGACCGTGCTGATGTATCAGCGCGCAGGCGAGCACCGGTATCTGGATGAAGCGTGCTTCACGACCGCCGCTAAATGTAGCCCCTGACCAGCATCGCACCCCACGCACCTTACGCACCCAGGATTTGCTTGGCAATCGTCTGCAGCTGCAAGTTCGACGTGCCTTCGTAGATCTGGCCGA